>DASWLJ010000024.1:0-8180 GCA_036396185.1 Bathyarchaeia archaeon
GAGTTTAAACAACTCCCGGTAAAGCCTAAGCCGGTCGCCTTGAACTGGGTGCTGCTAGTCGGAGGACTGATCCCGCTGTGGACGGCCCTAATGATAGTCTACATGAACAGGAGCGCCAGCCGACCTAGACCCCAGAAGCCCGTTGAGGCCGAGCCGGACTACGACATGGACTACGAGCCCGCCGAAGAGAAGCCCAAGGTGAGCCGGCTGCCTAAACTAGGGAAAGCGAACCTGGGCTTCCTCAGAAACATCGGCTCGAAGCTACCCTTCAGGAAGAAGAAGACGCAGAAGCAAGCCGCTGAGCCGGAGGAGACACCCGCCCCCCTCGAGGATGCAGCCCCTAACCCCCAGGCGGCCCAGACGCCGCCGGGCCTGAGCCTAGACCTGGGCTCCGAGAAGACGGTGTGGGGGGTCACGTTACTGGCCTTGGCATGGGCCTGCCTCATGAACGGCCTGTACCTCGCCCTGGACTACATCTTCAGGGAGTACAGGACGGTTTTAGGGATGAGGCTGCCCATGGCAGGAGCCCTTCAGGCTGCATCAAGCCTCAGCTTGGTCGTCCTCGGGCTCTGCGTAGTGGCCTCCGCGGCGAAGACGGGGCTGAAGCTGCTCAGAGGCTGAGGCTGCCCCGCACGACTATGACGCTTCCCCCGACCAGGTTTACCCTGCCATCGGTGATGTCGACCCTCAGCGCCCCGCCCCTGCTTGACGCCTGGTAGGCCCGCAGACTGGTCTTCCCAAGCTTCTCCGCCCAGTATGGGCCCAGGACGGTGTGCGCTGACCCGGTCACAGGGTCCTCGTCCACGCCCATCCATGGCGCGAAGTACCTGGACACGAAGTCGTACTCGGCGGACCGTGAGGTGACAATGACACCCCTCCACCCCAAGGTGTTATTGACGGCCAGTAGTGCCTTGAAGTTGGGGCTCACGGAGCGGACCTGCTCCTCGGAGCCGAGCTCAACCAGCAGCTTCTGGTTGGTGTCGCTGTACTGGAAGGCCACATACTCGCCCACGCCCAGGCCGTCCAGTATCCCCTTTATGGGGGCGACGGGCTTGGGGTCGTTGCGGGGGAAGTCCATCTGTACTCCGCGCCGGCCCCTGTATGCGTGGAGGTCGCCCGACGCTGTCTTGAATGTCAGCTCGTCGCCTCTGTACCCTCGCTCGTTGAACAGCACGTGGGCGAGGGCCAGGGTGGCGTGGCCGCAGAGGGGCACCTCACGCCTGGGCGTGAACCACCTGAGCCTGTAGACGCCCTCGCCCTCGGGCTCCGCGAAAGCGGTCTCGCTGAGGTTCATCTCCGCCGAGACGGCCAAGTACAGGCTGTCCTGGAGGCGGGTGTTCATGAAGCAGATGGCCGCGGGGTTGCCCTTGAAGGGCGTCTCGGTGAAGGCGTCAACGTGGTAGAAGGGGACGGGTTCCATGACTTGGATAAAGCCACCCTCTACTAAATCGTTTGTGCAAACGCTACAGGTTATATCCCCCGTGAACCATGGTTCCCCCATGGTTGTCAGAGACACAGTCCTCCTCGGCGACCCGAGGCTGAGGGAGGTGTCGGCCGAGGTCACGGACTTCGGGGGCCTCAAGCCGGTTCTAGCTGACCTCAGGGACACCCTGACGAGGCACCAAAGGTTCTACGGCCTGGGCAGGGGCATAGCGGCGCCCCAGATCGGGCGCCCCCTACGGCTCGTCTACGTCCAGACGCCGGAGCGCAGGTTCTACCTTGTGAACCCGGTGATCGAGTGGAGGAGCCCTGAGACCTTCATTGTTTGGGACAGCTGCTTCAGCCTGGAGGCCGCCTTCTTCGTCAGGATAACCAGGAACACGGCCATCAGGGTCAAGTACATGGACGAGAGGGGCGGCGAGCACACGGAGACGTTCAGGGACGGGATGAGCGAGCTGCTCCAGCACGAGATAGACCACCTGGACGGCGTCGTCTGCAGCGACCACCTCAAGGACCCCAGGGACATGGCCATGAGGGCCGAGTGGGAGAAGCGGCACAGGACGCCCGGCCTCGGCATGTAGCAGGGCTCCACTACGGCCGGCATATTCCTTTATAACCCCGCGACGCTTAGTAACTTGTCTTGAGCGCTAAGACACTAGGAGCCTTGCTCATAGGCGTCATCCTCGGAGGCGGCGCGGGACTCGCATACATCTATGCGGTGCTCACACCCCAGGCAGAGGCACTGCAGGTCACCATGGAAGGCCTACAAGCCGACCTGTCGGCCCTCGACGCCGAGTTCGACGTGTTAACAGACGAGCACGAGGAGCTGCAGGAGCAGTTCCAAACGCTCCAAGGCGAACACGAGACGCTTGTGGGTGAGTACGAGATGCTGCAGGGCCAGTACCAGCAGCTCACGTCCGAGTACGAGTCCCTGCTGAGCGACTACGAGGCCGCGTTCGGGGGACTCGATATTTCCCCGGGATCGATACCCGTCTTGGAGCGGGAGTACACGTGGACCTGGGAGGGAGCGGAGCGATCAGTCAGCATAAGCGTGCCGGAGGCTCTTTACGACTACTACAGCGTCAAGGCGAGGTACTTATCAGCAGATTACAGCGGCTACGTGCTGCACCCCCTCGACGACGGCTACGTCGCGGTGCTGGCCAGGGAGTTCGAGGTGTTCAGGATCGATGAGGGCCTGACCGAGCAAGAGCTCATGGGGCTGGCCATTTCCTTCGTCCAGAGCTTTGAGTATGTACTTGACTCCCCGTCGGGCGGGATAGGAGACTACCCCAATTACCCGCTGGAGACCCTGGTGGACGGTGGGGGCGACTGCGAGGACACAAGCATACTCTTGGCCAGCCTCCTGGAGTCCATGGGCTACCAGGTGTCCCTGCTCCTGCTGCCCAACCATATGGCCGTCGGGTTGGCCGTGGACGCCACTGGCGTCTACTGGACGATGGACAACGTCACCTATTACTATATTGAGACCACGACCAGCGGCTGGAACGTTGGCCAGATCCCCCCGGAGTTCAGCCATTACGCCGCTGAGGTCTTCCCCGTGGGGACGGCGCCCTACGTCTACCCAAGCTGGTCCGCCACCATAAGGAACGAGAAGGTGACCGTCCAGGTTCAGTCCACCAACGAGGGGAGGCTCACTGCCGAGGGCTACAGGGTCCGTGTGGTCCTGGAGGACGAGAGCGGCGAGGTGAGAGCAGAGACCCAGAGCCCAGCATTCAGCCTGGCCTTCGAGGAGTCCAGGTCGGACACCCTGAAGCTGACCGGCCCCAGGTTCGAGACCCTTCGGCTGGTCATCAGCGTCATGACACCCGGGGGCGAGAGCATGGGCGAACAGTACTCGGAGTACTTCACGACCCGGTAGCGACTTATCACGGCACACCCTCTTGGTACGCATGGCCAAGCGGATAGGGGTTCTGGGCGGCATCAGCCACGAGTCCACGGCCAGGTACTACAGCCTCATCCACGAGAAGTACTATGCCAGGCGGGGCGACTACCACTACCCGGAGGTCGTCATCTACAGCCTAGACTTCCAAAGGTTCACCGACCACGAGAACACAGATAGGGCCGCCTACATAGGCTACATCATGCAGGGTGTCCGCGGCCTGGAGGCGGCGGGGGCCGAGCTCATAGTAATGGCCGCCAACTCTCCCCACTCCGTCTACGACGAGGTTCAGCGGCTGGCGGGGGTCCCAGTGCTGAGCATAGCGGAGGCGACCCTGGCGAGGACGAGGGGCCTGGGCTTCAGGCGGCTCCTGCTCCTCGGCATCAAGCACACCATGCGGGGAACCTTCTACCAAGAGGCGGGCAGGAGGCACGGCGTCCAGGTGGTGACCCCCAGTGAGGAGGAGCAGGACGAGGTGGACCGCATAATCTTCGACGAGCTGGTGATAGGGGTTCACAAAGAGGAGAGCAGGAGGAGGCTGCTGGCCATCGTGGGCGCCTACCCGGTGGACGGGGTCATCCTCGGCTGCACCGAGCTGCCGCTCATCCTGGGGCAAGGAGACTCGGAGCTGCCGCTGCTGGACACGGTGGACATCCACGTGGAGGCCGCACTGGACCATGCTTTAACCGGTCTCGGCTGAGCCCAGCTTGAAGACGAGGACGTGGCCGTACCCCCGTCCCACGGCCACGCGTGCCTCACCCGTCGCCTGGCTGTAGACCACGCTCCAGATGGTGTGGTCCTGTGACGCGCCCCTCAGCAGAGCCATAGCCTCGTCGGGGGAGACCATTCCCTGGGCCTCGGTCAGGCCCTCGGCCACCAGGCTGTACCTCCAGCAGGGGGCGCCTCCAGTCATGTCGGTCTCTGTCACAAGGAAGTTGGTCATCACGTTGAAGCTCGACCCGTTCACAACACGCCTCTCACCACCCACGTACTCTATGATGGCTGAGGCGCCGGTGGCGTCGGCCACGAGGTAGTGGATGGGGGGCTCCACCATCTGCACATTGTAGTTGTCCAGGAGCGCGAGGGCCTCGTCCACGGTGACCGCCCTGTCCAGCAGCAGCCGTATCACCTGTATCTCGCCTATGGTAACCTTATTCGGGCTGAAGGGGGGTTCGGCGTGTGGTATGGCGGCCATGCCCACCACGAGGCCGGCCTCGTTCATGCCGTCGAAGGGCAGGTAGGGAGTCGTCGTCAGGCTCTCAAGGTCCTCGGCATCCGGCAGTTCACTCATGCTGTACCCGAAGTAGCCCAGGTCCACCAATGAGACGCTGGCGTAGCCATCCTCAGGGTACGTGAACAGCAGGAGGACGGGGTTGGGCGGGAAGTCGAAGTTTCTCCCGTAGACGCCGCTGCCCGCGGCGTAGAAGCATGTACAACTGGGCTCCCCCTGTATCATTGACGGCGAGTATGAGCCCGTCTCAAGGTACTTGCTGAGCCTGTAGTCGGCCGTGTATGTGGCAACGTATAGGGGGTACGGGTCTACCTTCGTGAAGCCTGTGACGGGGGACCAGGGCTCCTCGGCTACCTGCCAGCCGAGCCCTTGAACGGGAGGCTTCAACGGTTTACCGAGGAAGAGGCACCACGCCCCCAGGATCGCTACCAATACGACCGGCGCCAGGAACCCGCCCTGCTTCACGGGGAATGAATTAGGCGCGTGTGAAGATAGGGGTTACGATGCCACGTAGTGGTACAGGAGCTTGACCATGTTCTCCATGTCGCCCAGGTGGATCATCTCCACGGGGCTGTGGCTGTACCTGCAAGGCACGCAGAGGAGGCCCGGCCTGGCGCCGCCCGCCATCATGCTGGCGCTGTCGCTCCCGTAGTGCTCGAAGATGCCGTGCTGGTAAGGCACCCCGTTCCTCTCGGCGACGCCCCTGAGCTCCCTGATGGTCTCGACGTTGTAGATGATGCTAGCGTCCCTGTACACGAGGACGGGGCCTCCGCCCAGCTTCACCGGCATCCTGTCCCTGGGCAGGGTGGGGTAGTCGCCCGCGATGCCGATGTCCAGGGCGAGGCTCACGTCGAAGCCGAGGCGGGCCAGGTCCTGGGCCCCCTTGCACCCTATCTCCTCCTGGACGGATGAGGCGAGGTACAGGTCGCAGCCCAACTTCTTGCCCTGAAGCCGCCTGGCCAGCTCTATCATCACCGGGTGGGTGAACCTGTCGTCCATGGCCTTCCCGAAGACCTTGTCCCCCATCCTCTCCGTCTCGGGGTTCCAGATGATGGCGGAGCCGACGTGGACCCCCATTCCCTCGACGTCCTCCCTGCTGTCCACGCCGATGTCCACCAGGACGCCCCAAGGCTCCAGGGGCTTCTCCCTGTCCTGGGGCCCGAGGACGTGGCCCGTGGGGCTCACGAAGGCGCCCCTCACGTCGCCCCTGTCCCCCATGACTAGGGCCTTCTGCCCGACGAGGGTGTAGGGGTAGGACAGCTTGTCGGCCCGGCCCCTGCTGATGTGGAGGAACCCGTCGTCGGTGACGCTGAGGACGTGGTATGCGAGCTCGTCGGCGTGGCCGAAGACCACCACCCTCCTGCCCGAGCCGCCGACGTGGGCCACAACGTTGCCAACGTTTGTCGTCTCCACGCTCTCCACGTAGGGCTCCACGTCCCGGGTGAACTCGTCCTGGACCCTCTGCTCGTAGCCCGTGGGGCCGGCGAGCTCGGTGTACTTCTTCAAAGCCTCAAAGTAATCCAATGTACTCTGCGAATACAGGGTCGCTGGCGCTAATAGCAGTTGCCCGGGTGTGGGCACAGCCTATATACGGGCCTGACGCATTCAAGGTGAAATGGAGTTCTACGAGGTAGTCGAGACCAGGAGGAGCATCAGGAGCTTCAGGGCCGACCCCGTGCCCCAGGCGTCCCTCCAGCGGGTCCTGGAGGCGGTCAGGATCGCACCCAGCGGCAGCAACAGGCAGCCGTGGAAGTTCTACGTGGTCAAGGACTCGGATAAGAGGAGGCGTGTGGCCGAGGCGTGCCGCGGCCAGACGTGGATCGCTGGGGCGCCCGTCGTCATCGTCGCGGCTGGCTGGAAGATACCGTTCAACAGGGGCGGCTACATGGGCGAGATGGGCTTCATAATGGACGTGAGCATCGCCTTCACCCACCTGGTGCTGGCGGCCAGAGCCGAGGGCCTGGGCACATGCTGGATAGGCGACTTCGACAACTCCAAGGTCAAGGAGGCCCTAGGACTCCCCGGGGACCAGCACGTGGTGGCCGTGACGCCCCTAGGCTACCCCGACAAGCAGGGCTTCACGGCCAACACGGGTCGGAAGCCCCTCGCCGAGATAGCGGAGGAAATCTAAGTGGCTAAGATCAGGCTAACCATCTTCGACATGGCGGGCACCACCGTGGACGACCTGGTGGACGGGGTCCCCCTGGTGCTGAAGTGCTACGACGACGCATTCAGGGCCCACGGCGTATTGGTCCCCATGGAGGTACTGAACGAGCAGAGGGGCAGAGACAAGTGGACCGTCATCAGGGAGCTAGGCGGCGGCAAGGCCGAGGAGATATACAGCCAATTCCTGAGCGCCCTCAACGAGAACACAGGAAAGGTCAAGGAGATACAAGGCGCGTCAGAGACTTTCAGGCTCCTTAAGGGTCGGGGCGTCAAGGTGGTTACGGGCTCAGGGTTCCCAGCCGAGGTGGCCGAGGCTATAGCGGAGCGCCTGGGCTGGATTAAGGGGGGTCTCATCGACGCATGGGTGTGCAGCGAGCAGGTGGGGGCCTCGCGGCCCGACCCCGCCATGATCCTGTACGCCATGAAGAAGTTCGGCGTCAAGGACCCCAAGGCCGTCGTCAAGGTGGACGACACGGCGAGCGGGATAGAGGAGGGGCTCAACGCCGGCGCCGTCACCGTCGGCGTCCTCACAGGCACCCAGAGCTTGCAGCGCCTGGAGGCAGCCGGCCCGGACACGGTCCTCGTGAGCGTCAGAGAGCTCCCCGGCTACCTGCAGAGCAGAGGGCTCCTGTGAGGGCTCTTTCCTACCCCTCCGTCTTCTTGGGTTCCTCGACCCAGAGGTGGACCATCACCAGCGGCACAAGCACTATCGCCGCCTGGAGCAGGAAGGGCGCGCTGTGGCTCACGTTGTCGTAGAGCCAGCCGCCCGTCAACACGCCGATGCCTCCGGCGATGAGGCAGAAGAAGCCCCTGGCCCCGTTCACCTTACCCCTGTGCTCACGCGGGACAAGGTCGGCCTGCAGTGCCGATATGGCGCTGCTAGCCGTCACATTTAGGAGGCCAACCATGATTACGGCCACCAGCAGCCTCGGAAAGTCGCCGTCAACCATGATGAGTATGGCTGCGCCCCACAGCACGAACGCCGCCATGATTGGCCTCTTCTTCCCCACCACATCCACCAGCTTCCCGGCGGGCAGAGCCAGGAGGATCATGGAGATGGGCAGAGCGGCCATGAGGTAGCTGAACCTCAGCTCGCCTATGCCCAGGTCGCGTATTATGTAGAAGGCCAGCACAGGCAGGAAGAGGCCTGAGGTGAAGTTCATGACGATATCCACGAGGAACAAGGTGAAAGCCGACCGGGGCACCGTCCCCCACACCTTTATGCTCTCCCTAAGCGAGGCAGGGTACTCCCCGAGCATCTCGACGACGTTGATCCTGGCCGGGCTCTGGACAGTCTCCTTGAGCCGTAGCCTCAAGAAGGCCGCCAACAGGAAGCCGCCTACCACCAGCTTGTATGTGAGCCTCATGCTGGGGACGAGGCCGTACATCGTCAGCAGGTAGCCGGCGAAGAGGGGCGCGGGGGTCGTGGAGACGCTGGCTATG
>DASWLJ010000025.1:0-5639 GCA_036396185.1 Bathyarchaeia archaeon
AGGGGCTCACGGAGATGAGCGGTCGGCTCATAACGCTCCTAACCTTCACCTCCCCGGGCCTCAAGCCGGCGCCCAGGACCCTGGTCAGGAGGTCCCTTTCAGTGACTATACCCCCGGGCTCACCGTCAACGAGCACAATCAGACTCCCGATGCGCCTCTCACCCATGACCCTCGCGGCCTCGCCCATGGAGGCCTCGGGCGTGGTCGTGACCACCTCGCCGCTCATGACGTCCCTCACGCGCCACTGGTCCCTGGACAGGTCGTAAGCGCGGTCCATCGAGGACGGAAAGAGCCGCTTATAGTCCCTTATAACCTCCACAACTCTTCACCATGAAAATCGTGCGAAGCCCACCTTAATATGTGTACAGGAATACCAACGGACGGGGTCTAGACTTTATGTAAATATTGCCACGGAAGCGCTGTACCAAAGGATAAATAAGAACCCATTGACTAATTTTCTTGACCCCATATGCCGTGTAAATGCAAAGTGTCTGGCGAAGTCTTCCCGAGTGCCAAGCAGAGAGACGCCCATATGGCCAAGGCACACCCAGAGAAGAAGAAGCCACAGTAGACGCGCACCGTTGCCCAGTCTGCCCTAACTTTATTTACCGCTATGACAGCCTGCAAGCTCCAGCGGCCAGACCGGTTCTCACCATACCAAGCGGATGGTTGGCGAACATTTTATCCCAACCCACGCCGCCAGGCTTCATGAGATGCCAGCAGCCCGCGAGTTCCAGGTGTTCGTCAAGCCGGCCGGCCCCCGGTGCAACCTGGGCTGCCGATACTGCTACTACCTGGACAAAGCGAGCCTCTACCCGGGCGAGGCCACCCGGATGCCGGACGAGCTCCTGGAGAGCTACATCGCCCAGCACATCAAAGCCTCCCCGGGCGAAGTCATCAACTTCTCCTGGCACGGCGGCGAGCCCACCATCCTCGGCCTCGACTACTTCCGCAGGATAGCGGAGATCCAGCGCAGGCACAAGCCGCGCAACAGGAGGATCGTGAACGGCGTCCAGACCAACGGCACCCTCCTCGACGACGAGTGGTGCCGCTTCCTCGCCGACCAGGGATTCTACGTTGGGCTCAGCCTCGACGGCCCCAAGGAGATGCATGACCTACACCGCGTCACCAAAAACGGTGAACCAACATTCACGCAGACGATGAGAGGCTATGACCTCTTGAGGAAGCATCGGGTCCCGACGGAAATACTGTGCGTGGTGAACGCCCATAATGTTAAGTTCCCCTTCCAGGCATACAGGTTCTTCAAACAGTTGGGCGCCAGGTACATCACCTTCCTGCCACTGGTCGAGCCGAGGCCCGGAGCAGTGAATGGGGTCAGCGATAGCAGCGTGCCCGCCGAGGCCTGGGGGCGCTTCCTCTGCGCCGTCTTCGACGAGTGGGCGGACCAGGACATAGGGCGGGTGGAGGTCCAAGTCTTCGAGGAGGCCCTCAGGACGGCCTTCCACCGGGAACACTCGCTCTGCATCTTCCGGCCCGCCTGCGGCGACATCCCGGTGCTCGAGCACAACGGCGACTTCTACCCCTGCGACCACTACGTGGAGGCAGGCCGCCTCATAGGGAACCTAAACGAGACGCCGCTGGCCGAGCTCCTGGAGAGCCCCGCCCTCAGGGCCTTCGGAGAAGCCAAGCGGCTGAGCCTCCCCAGGAGCTGCAGGGAGTGCAGCTTCCTGGAGATGTGCAACGGGGAGTGCCCCAGGAACAGGTTCGCGTCCTCTCCGGAGGGTGAGCTCGGGCTCAACTACCTGTGCGCCGGCTATAAACGATTCTTCACACACTGCCAGCCCTTCATCTCAGAGGTGGCCGAGCAGTGGAAGAAAAAATAATGGGTGAAACTGAGCAGCCTACTACGCCTTCAGCTTCTCTTTGAAGAAGCTCATCGTCCGGCTCCAGGCGAGCCTGGAGGCCTCCTCGTCGTACCTGGGGCCAGTGTCGTTGAAGAACGCGTGCTTGGTGCCCTTGTATACATAGATTTT
This sequence comes from Bathyarchaeia archaeon, assembly GCA_036396185.1. GTDB lineage: Archaea > Thermoproteota > Bathyarchaeia > TCS64 > TCS64 > RBG-16-57-9. The sequence goes on from DASWLJ010000025.1 coordinate 1,995, forward strand.
ATAGTCGACACCGGCCTTCCTGAGAGCAGCCTCGAACCTCGGGATACCCGCGTTGATCCTCTCATCGTCCTCAGCGTAGTGCAGGAGCAGCGACGCCTTTATCCGGGGGACGTCCTCGGGCTCCGGCTGCATACCGTAGAAGGGCGCCGCGGCCTGTACGTCAGGGGAGTTCACCGCGACCTGGTTCGTCACTCCCCCTCCCCAGCAGAAGCCTGTGACTCCCACCCTTCCAGTCGACCGCGGGTGGGTCTTCAGGTACTTGACCGCCGCGACGAAGTTTTTAACCGTCTTCTGGGCGTCGAGCTTCTGCATCAGCGACCTTGCCTCATCAACGTCACCCGGGGTGCCGCCCAACGGAGACAATGCGTTGGGGGCTAGCGCCAGGAAGCCCTCCAGGGCAGCGCGCCGCGCAACATCCTCGGTGTGAGGGTTGAGGCCCCTGTTCTCGTGTATAACGATGACGCAGGGCAGCTTCCCAGACCCCTTAGGCACGGCTTGATGCGCGAGAACGTCCCCCGTCTCCCCGGGGTACCTGATGTCTTTAACGTCCAGGCGCGGATCCTTCTCCGAAACTTTTGCACACATACAGTGCTGTTCCTCCATTGTGAAGTTGAGTCGTGAAACTATATTTAGTTATCACAGGGAGCTTCCCGCCGATGAGGCGTATGTCTATCTACTTCCACTCCCAGACCTTCGGTCAGGTCTCCCTCATCGTCGGACTCGTACTCGGCCGGAATCCAATCCACTAACAATGGTAAAAATGAATAGGTTTATTGCCGGTAGATTCCCTTTTCAAACTCTCCTCACCGTTGACGCCCGCGAAAGTTATTTATCCCCTACAGTCAAGCTCTCAAGGAGTCAACGTTGTCTGAATCTATCACCCTTCCCCCGCGTAGCCAGGCTCCCCACGCCGAAACGTGGGACCTGGAGAGCATCTTCGCCACCCCGGCGGGCTGGGAGGCAGCCGGCCAGGAGATAGTCGGATACATCCCCAAGCTGGCCGCCTACCAGGGCAGGCTCAAGGAGGGCCCCCAGACCCTGCTAGCCTACATCCGCCTGGCGGAGGCGGCGGGCATCCTGGCGGGCAAGTACACCCTCTACGCCAGCAACTACTACGCCGTGGACACGGGTGACCAGCGCTCCGCCGCCCGCATGGGCCAGGCCCGCAGCATGGGCGCCCGGCTGGGCGCTGCAACAGCCTTCTTCGAGCCGGAGCTGATGGTGCTCGGCTTCAAGAAGGTCGAGAAGTGGATCAAGTCCACCCCGGAGCTGGCCTTCTTCGCCCACGCCGTGGACAAGCTCAAGCGCCGCCAGGACCACGTGCGCAGCGGCGAGGTCGAGGAGGTCCTCGCCATGAGCGCCGACCCCTTCAGCGGTCCCCAGAGCATCTACACCGCCCTCAACAACGCCGACCTCGCCTTCAAGGCCGCCGTGTCCTCGGACGGCCGCAGCGCCGAGGTCGGGCAGGCCAGCATCGGGGGGCTGCTCACCAACCCGGACCGAGCCACCCGCCGCGCCGCCTGGGAGAACTACTCCGACGGCTACCTCACACACAAGAACACCTTCGCAGCCGCCTTCATCTCACAGCTGAAGCAGGACGTCTTCAACGCGCGGGCCCGCGGCTACGAGTCCAGCCTCCACGCCTCCATGGGCCCCAACGAGATCCCCGTCGAGGTGTACCACAACCTGCTAGCAGTCTTCAAGAAGAACCTGCCTACCTGGCACCGCTACTGGCGCCTTCGCAGGGAGGCCCTCGGCGTGGACACCTTCCACGTCTACGACATCAAGGCGCCCCTGACCCAAGCCAAGCCCGTGGTGGCCTTCAAGCAGGCAGTGGACTGGGTCTGCGAAGGCATGGCGCCGCTGGGCAAGGAGTACGTCTCAGTCCTGCGCAAGGGATGCCTGGGCGAGCGCTGGGTCGACCGGGTCCGCAACAAGGGCAAGCGCGAGGGCGCCTTCAGCAGCGGCACCCACGGCACCCACCCCTTCGTCATGATGTCCTACGCCGACGACCTCTTCAGCGTGAGCACCCTAGCCCACGAGTTGGGCCACTCCATGCACAACTACTACTCCAGGCGCGAGCAGCCCTTCATCTACGGCCGGTACAGCCTCTTCGAGGCCGAGGTGGCCTCCAACTTCAACCAGGCCCTCGTCCGCGACTACCTGTTCCGCACGCAGCCCGGCCGCGACTTCCAGGTGGCCCTCATAGAGGAGGCCATGTCCAACTTCCACCGCTACTTCTTCATCATGCCCACCCTGGCCACGTTCGAGCTGGAGGCCCACACCAGGGCCGAGCAGGGCAAGCCGCTCAGCGCGGACGCCCTCATAGGGCTCACCGCCGACCTCTTCAGGGAGGGCTACGGCGGCGAGGTCCACTTCGACAGGGACCGCATCGGCGTCACCTGGGCCCAGTTCAGCCACATGTACGCTAACTTCTACGTCTTCCAGTACACCACCGGCATCTCCGGCGCCCACGCCCTGGCGAAGCCCATACTCGCCGGCGACGGGGACGCCGTGGAGCGGTACCTGGGCTTCCTCAAGGCGGGCGGTTCCCGCTACCCTGTGGACAACATGAAGATGGCCGGGGTCGACCTCACCAGGCCCGAGCCCGTGGAGGCCGCCTTCGCCTACCTCGCCGGACTGGTGGACAGGCTGGAGAAGCTGCTCAAGTGAAGAGGCCCCTCCGGTTCCCCTTTTTTCATCGGTACAGCCGAGGCAACTAATCCGTATTAAAACGGGGTGAAGCGGTCACGCGTGCCGCGGCGCAACAATTGGTTTGATCTACACATGAAATAGGAGATAGGAAAATAGGGGGTTAGGATGCCTCGCTCAGGGGTATCCCCAGGGCCTTGGCCACACCCTTCCCGTAGGCGGGGTCGGCCCTCAGGCAGTTACCGATGTGCCGCACCTTGATCTCCTTGGGGGCGTCCCCCATGGCGCGGGCAGTGTTCTCGAAGAGGGCCCTCTGCTGCGCCGGGCTCATGAGCCTGAAGAGCTTCCCCGGCTGCGTGTAGTAGTCGTCGTCGTCCTCCCTGAAGTTCCACTGGTACGCCGCCCCGCTCAGCTCCAGCGGCGGATCCTTGAACCCGGGCTGCTCCTGCCACTCCCCGTAGCTGTTGGGCTCGTACCCGATGGTACTGCCCGCGTTGCCGTTCACCCTCATCTGGCCGTCCCGGTGGTAGCTGTTGACGGGGCAGCGGGGCGCGTTCACGGGTATCATGTGGTGGTTCACGCCTAGCCGGTAGCGCTGGGCGTCCCCGTAGGAGAACAGGCGGCCCTGCAGCATCTTGTCCGGGGAGAAGCCTATGCCGGGCACCACGCTGGCCGGGTTGAAGGCGGACTGCTCCACCTCGGCGAAGTAGTTCTCGGGGTTGCGGTTCAGCTCCAGGACCCCCACCTCCGTCAGCGGGTACTCGCCGTGGTACCACACCTTTGTAAGGTCGAAGGGGTTGTACGGCATCCTCTTCGCCTGCTCCTCGGTCATGACCTGGATGGACATCGTCCAGCGCGGATAATCGCCCCTCTCGATGCTCTCGTACAGGTCGCGCTGGTGGCTCTCACGGTCCTTGGAGACTATGGACTCTGCCTCGGCGTCGGTCAGGTTCCTGATGCCCTGCTGGGTCTTGAAGTGGAACTTGACCCAGA
>DASWLJ010000026.1:0-6213 GCA_036396185.1 Bathyarchaeia archaeon
GTCATACACGCCGACCCGTCTGGCGGAGAGAAAGCGTACACCAAGGGTTCCAGCTACGACGTCCTCGCTCGGTGCACAACAATTTTTCACGATAGTAAGACGATCCCGCTGACCGAAGGCCTCAGAGGCGAGATCACGCACCAGATAAGCGCCTTTGCTTCGAATGGCTACAGGGTACTTGCCATGGCTTCGAGGGACCTCTCTATAGGGAGTCCCGCGACTGCCGATGAGGTTGAGAGGGAAATGATGTTCTTGGGTTTAGCCGCCCTACGCGACCCGCCCCGGCCGCAGGCGAAGGCAGCCGTGCACCAAGCGAGGCAGGCTGGTGTCAAGGTCGTTATGATTACTGGAGACCACGAGCTCACCGCTGAGGCCGTCGCAAGGAAGGTTGAGATAATAACCGGCGCTGAACATATGGCGGTGACGGGAAATGAGCTCAACCAGATGTCCGATGAGGAGCTTTCCCGTGCCCTTGACGTACCCGAGATAGTGTTTGCGAGAACTACACCGGAGCACAAGCTGAGGGTTGTCCGGATGCTCATGGCGAAGGGTGAGACCGTCGCTGTCACTGGCGACGGCGTGAACGACTCCCCTGCTCTCATCGAGGCAAACGTCGGGGTCGCCATGGGCGCAGGGGGCACTGACGTCGCTCGCGAGTCCTCTGACATTGTGCTCCTCGACAACGACTTCACATCCATCATTGAGAGCGTCAGGCTCGGTAGGGCAACCTTCGACAACCTCCGCAAGTTCGTCTACTACGTCTATACGCACAACTTTGCGGAGCTGGTCGCCTTCGTTGCCTTCATCATCCTCGATATACCGCTTCCGCTTCTAGTCATCCAGGTGCTGGCGATCGACCTATTTCTGGAGATACCGGTCTCTCTGGCGCTCATCGCTGAGCCGCCGGAGCTAGATGTGATGGAGAGACCGCCGAGGGCGCGGGGGGTAAAGCTGATGGATGCCTCTACCACGTCTAAAGCGGCCTTCATCGGCCTCATAATTGGGTGCTCATCTGTACTCGCTGGCTTCAGCGTGTGGAGTAGGGGTGGATGGAGCATCGGAAGCGGCTCGATGGCGGACCCCGTGCTCTACGCAATGGGAACAACCGTGGTGATGGTGGGTATAATGGCAGGTCAGCTCGGCAACCTGTTCTCGGCGAGGACCGGAAATCATTCAGCGTTCTCCTCAAATCCTTTGAGGAACAGGTGGATTCCGCTAGGCATACTCGCGCAGCTCATAATGATGGAGCTTATCGTGTACACCCCATTCCTCCAACCTATCTTTGGTACTGCTGCGTTGATCTCGTCCGACTGGCTCATATTATATGCGCTAGCGCCCGCCGTGCTCATTATCGGTGAAATATATAAAAAATATCTGCGGGAGTAGTCTGCTCTGAATACCCTTAAACATGATAGGGAGCCCCTAGTGTCCATGATTAAGTACCTGCCAGTCACAATCATCGTCCTCCTTCTAGGAGTCGGCATGATCCTGTACTCAGAGAACATCGAGATACATATAGCCGACGAGCAGGTCAACGTGTGGACAGAGACCAAGGCTACCAGCAGAGCCTTCTACGGCGCCGGGCAGGAGTTCAGCTTCAGGACAGGGCCCCTGACCATGGACGAGGACGGTTTCCTCCCCTTGCTTAAGGTCACCAACAGCGGGGACGCCGTCATGAACGCCACGGTCGTGGACACTCTGCACCCGGACGCGTTCGTGGCCGCCGTGAACGAGACGGGCCCCGAGCTCATGTACCTCCTGGAGGAGACTGGCAGCTTCGACTTGGAGGTAGAGGGCTTCACCGACGCCGAGAGCCCGGTCCAGGTTACGGCAGTCTTCTTCTACTTCCGCCATGTCCCGCCAGAGATGCTGACCCTGTACCCGTACAGGTTCTTCGGACTTGGCATGGCCGCAGTGGGGCTGCTGGCCTCAGCCTTCGTCTACGTGAGAGGAAGAGGCGAGACCAGGCAATGAGTGAGAGGGCGCTGGGCGTCAGGACCGGCTAAACCTCGCCGGACTGGACGACGCAGACGAGGCCGAGGAGCCCCACGACGGCGCAGACGAAGGGGCCCACGTCCAGGAACGGCGGCAGGTCCCTGTAGACCGACACGGTCCACCTCTGACCGTCACGCATGTACCCGTCCACCTGCAGTAGCCCGTCTGACCTCACGTCGGCTCTGAAGCTGAACCCATCCTTGGCGCTCTTGCCGGGGAACTCCTGGACCGTGAAGGAGTCGCTGTAGACGGCCTCGCCGTTGAATAGGACGCTGGCCTCCACGTCCACCTTGTTCCACGGTAGCCCAGCGCTGTCAACGGCGCTGAGGCTCACCTCGTAGACGTGGCCCCTCTCAACGTTCACGGCGCAGCCTATCAGCGGGTCGGTCCCCGTGTTCTCCTCCACGAGGCTCCTGTCTCTGGCGCCCCAGAGGTAGGTGAAGCCGCTGACCCCCAGCGCCACCAGGGCCAGGCCCACGCAGAGAAGCTTGGCAGAGTCCTTCATCCGGCTGCAAGGCTGTCCGCGTGTTAATATGGAATGTGTAATGAGGCTCCAGTAGTAGCCGTGGGTCGTAGATACAATCATATGGGTGATTAGGATGTTGGGTTGAAAACCAAGCACAAGATCGTTGGATAAACAGAGTGGATGGTTGTGGCTCTAATTGCTGCCCTTCCCTTTGTTGCCCTTATCGGGCTTCCCCTTATCGTCGGGCTTGCCCTGGCCGTTTTCCTGGCCTTGGCCGCCGTTACCCCGGCCATTCTTCACCTCGTTCCTGCTTCTGTTGATGTTTCCCCTCAGCTCGTCTATTAGGTCATCAAGTTCGCCGGTGTCCTCGCCCCGGGCCGCCTTCCTCTCATGCTTCTCCACAAGCTTCTGAACCTTGGCCTCCAACTTGTTCATGGTTCTCAGCGTCTGGCTGGCGAAGGCGTCCTCCATCCCCCCGAAGCCCTCGTCCATGGAGTCCGTGGCGTTTTCCAGGTCGTCAACAGCCTCGTCGTACTCGCCCCGGCTGATCCTCTCCTGAATCCTGAGAAGCTTAGCCTCAGCCTTACGGATGGTGTTCTGGGCCTTCAAGGCGTCCCCGTCGGAGAGGCTGCCTGTGACGTTGTCCAGGTTATCGTACATGAGGGTGAGCCTCTCCCTGAACCGCTCCTGGAACCTCTGTATGAGCTGTGCCCTGGCCTCCTCGATCTCCTCAGAGGTGGTGGCGTTCAGGTCCGGCTCGGGCTCCGTGGCGTTGCCGGGCTCGAAGCCCTGCAGAGCGTCAGGGTTGTCGTGGAGGTACTTCCTCAGCGCGTTCCTGAACTGCTTCATGGCCCTCAGGTACATCTGGGCGGCGGCCCGCGTGTTGTTCTTGGAGTCGCCCTCCTCTATGGCGTCCTGGGCGTGCCGGAAGTTCTCGAACACGGTGGAGCCCAGGGTCGCGTTACTGAAGTAGCCTAGGAGCTCCTGGTACATGTTCTGCGTCTGGTTCCTGAGCCCCTCCAGCACAGCCGGGTCCATGGCGGTCCCGTTGATGTCGTCGAGGACCTCTGTCTCGTTCAGGTCCTCGCCGCCCTCGACGGGCTCCTCGCTCTCTCCCTCAACGATTGGGTCTGGGCTCGTCTCCTCAGCGAAAACCGTGTACGTGAAGGATGAAATTAGTAGCGTCACCGCAAGCGTCAGGGCGAACAGCTTGAGCTTCATTTTTCCTCACTTGGACATACAGGTGCCTGGGTTTTATTATAAGAACACCGTGGAACGATTTGGAACAACTTTTTCCACCCTACCCCTTGTAGAACTCCTTACGCACCTTTATGAGGCTCTGGTTGCCTATCTTGACCTCCTCGACGATGCCCTCACGTACGAGGCGCCTTATAAGCCTCCAAGCCGTGGAGCGCGGCAGGTCGAACCTGTCTCTGACCTCCGAGGCGAATGCCTCGCCGCTGTTTTCAGCCAGGAACCTAAGAACCTCCTTGTCTTCCAGCCGAAGGCTCTCGTGCATATCGAATATCCGGTCCAGATCCACCTCCGTCGGGGTCGCAGGCGACGCGGGAGCGGGCTTCACAGTGGGCTCAGGAGCAGCCTTAACCCTCTTCATGTACACGTAGCCCCCTGAGGCAGCCGCAGCCAGCACCACGACGCCCAAGTACAGCAGGGTGTTGCTGGGAGCCTTGGAGGAGAACGCCAGCTGAGTTGCCTGAAGCGCATCGGCGTCAGCCTCAGAGTAGCTACCGGCCTGATACAGCTGAGAGGCAGACTCCAGCGTCCCCTCGGCCTCGCTCAGCCCATCGGTTCTTCCCTCGTCTCTCGCCCTCTGAACGGCGTCAGTGGCCAGCGTTATCTGAGTGGAGGCATCATCGGCGGCCGTCACGGTCGAGGCGGCCAACTGTTTGGCTTCTTCCGCTGCGGTTCCCGCCTCTACGTAGCTCTGCTGCTGGTAAAGGGACTGGGCGCTCTCCAGTTTTATCCGCGCCCCTGATAAAACGTATCCCTCGGCCTCCTTACCCTCTATGTAGGTCTGGGCATCTTGTATCGCGGCCTGAGCCTCCTGCTGGACGTTGGGAAGACCGATGACATAGTATATGGAGAGGCCGCCGGCGGGCATCTCGACGTACCAGAGGCCGCCGACTGTCCCTATGTCCAGTGGGATGTGGCTGAGATCGAAGATGGCTGCTCCCTGGGGCAGCGTTATAGTGGACGGGACAGGCGTGGTTATGTTGAAGGCCCAGATGGGCCCCTCCTTCACCGTCAACGTTGAAGTGTAGTAGCTTACCGTGAGCTCCGCGGCCCCCAGGCTGTCCACGGTGATCCCGGAGGCGGTGGCCGTCGAGGCCAGCGGGTTACCGTCCTCGTCTCTGACGACCAGGTTGCTGTACGATGAGCCGAACAGGTCCACGTCAACCCGAGCCTTCGAGGGGTCGGATTCCACCCTGTAGATGACCTTGACGTTGCCGTCAGAGTACAAGGTCAAACTTAAACCGAGAGGAACCGCCTCGTCCTGCGCCACGGCGGCCAGCGTAGGAAGTACCAGCGCGAACGCAATGAGCAGCGGGAACAGGCTTCCTCTCAACGTGACTCCTCTCTTTGACACTACCTTGCCTTTACTGAATTTAAAATAAGTTCCATTCCTGATAGGCTAGGGCTCTAAGCTCTTTAATAATAAACGGATCATGGTTCTACGTGATCAATTTGGACTCGGTTATGATAATAGGCTCAGCGGGCAGCGTGGGCCACGACATGATGTACCAGATCGCCTGCATGGGGCTGCCCGTCAAGGTCATAGGCGCCGACGTGAACGAGGCGAAGGGCGTGTCCGAGGTGGAGGAGAGCCTCCACATAGCCCACAGCTTCGGGTTCTACCCGGACCTGAGCTTCACCAAGATAGACCTGTTCGACGTGAAGGGCACTGCCGAGCTCCTGAGGGAGCTGCGCCCCAAGGTTATATGCAACCTAGCGAGCCTCGGCAGCTGGTGGGTGACCAGGCTCCTGCCCGACGAGGAGTACAAGAAGATAGGGCCCATAGGGCCTTGGCTGCCCAACCACCTCACCCTGGCCATGAAGCTCATGGAGGCCGTGAAGAGGAGCGGGGTCGACTCTAAGGTGGTGAACGGCGCGTTCCCCGACGCAACCAACGTGGTGCTGGGCAAGCTGGGGATGGCGCCGGTGTGCGGCGGAGGCAACATGGACCTGGGCATCTTCAGGTTCAAGCGGATCATCGCCAAGGACATGGGCGTCCCCTTCCGCAGCGTCAGGATGTACGGCGTGGGCCACCACGGGGCCTTCTACACGAAGCGCATGGACGCTCCGTTCTGGGTGAAGATCATCGTGGACGGCGAGGACGTCACGGGTAGGTACCCCAACACTAGGCTCAGGGACATGTACGCGGAGGCAGGGTACGCAAAGAGCGTCCAGTACAGCGGCGCCCTAGTAGACCAGATGAGGACAGCGGCCAGCTTCCTCAAGAACGTCCTGGCCATCTACTACGACACTCGGGAGACCATGGAGTGCGTCCCGGCCCCCAACGGGCTGCCCGGCTCCTACCCGTGCAGGCTGGGCGAGGACGGGGCCGAGGTGGTTGTCCCCGACATCGGGGTAGAGGAGGCGATCCGCATCAACGAGGCGGGAGGCCAGTTCGACGGCATCGAGCGCATCAAGGACGACGGCACAGTGGTGTACAGGGACGAGAACGTCAGGTACATGCGGGAGGTGGTGGGCTACGAGTGCAAGGAGCTCAA
>DASWLJ010000027.1:0-2568 GCA_036396185.1 Bathyarchaeia archaeon
AGAGGAGCGCTTCAGGGTGGTACTTGGGGGGAGCCGCGACTACATGGTCCCCCTTGACCTTAGATAATTTTTAGTAAACCCGTATAGCCAATACTGTACATACCATTGTCAACCGTGGACGAATTAGGGACCCTGGAGAGCCTGGGCTTCACCAGAGGCGGAATTGTTGAGACCATACTGGTCACAGTGAACCGGGACGGCTCAATGAACGCCGCGCCCATGGGCGTCAGGCTCGTTGGGGGCCTCCTCGAGCTCAGGCCGTTCAAGACCAGCGCAACATACGGGAACCTGAGGAGAGGCGGCCACGCCACAGTGAACACCACGCAGGACCCGCGGCTCTTCCTGGCCACGGCCTTCAAGGAGGAGGTGGAGGGCCAGCCCAGCGTGGACGAAGACATGGCTCTGAGCGGCTCGGACTCAACGATCCACGTCGAGGTCCAGGGGGAGAAGAGGACGCAGGGGGATCAGGGTTTATTCACGGCCAAGCCCGTGAAGGTATCTGTTAGGAGGCAGCATCCGACGGTGTTCAGCAGGGGGAGAGCCGGGGCCATCGAGGCCGTGATCCACGCGACCAGGGTCAAGGCTTTTATGGGGAGCGGGAAGGAGGCTGAGGTCGAGGAGTTGCTGAAGAGGATAGACGGCTGCGCGGCGACGGTGAGGCGGGTGTCCCCGGCGGGCTCACCCGAGTGCACGGTTGTCGACACGCTGTACGAGATGATGAAGAGCTGGGGGGTACAGACGTAGAGATCAGGCTGACGACCCCCTCTAGGCTCCAGTTCGGCATAGTGGATATGCGGGGCGACCTGGGGAGGATACACGGAAGCGTCGGCGTCGCCATCGATCGGCCGCGACTGAACATCGTGGCCCGCGAGAGCAGCGAGACGAGGGTAAGTGGAGCCAGATCGAGCAGGGCCATGGACATCGTGCAGGCGATCCTCAGGGACCACGGCGTGGACTCCGGCGTGGAGGTCGAGCTCCTGGAGGACATCCCGGAGCACTCGGGCTTCGGCTCGGGGACGCAGCTCGTGATGGCGCTGGGCTCCATGCTCTCCAAGATTTTTGATCTGGGCTTGACGCCTGAGAGCATAGCCGTACGATTCGGCCGCAGCAGAGTCAGCGGTATAGGCGTCCACGCGTTCCTGGGTGGAGGCTTCATAGTGGACGGGGGCCACGCCATGGATCGGAGGGACGCGGTCCCGCCCATGGTGTTCAGGAGGGACATACCTGAAGACTGGGTGTTCGTCATAGGGGTCCCCGACATCGAGAGGGGGGTCAGCGGAGAGCAGGAGAAGGCGGCCTTCAGGAACCTGGAGCCGCCCCCCGCAGAGGTCGTCGCCGACGTCGCCCGCATAGTACTGTTACAGATGATCCCCTCCATCATCGAGCCCGACATAGAGAGGTTCGGGGACGCCATGACCAAGCTGGACACCAAGTTCGGCTCATACTGGGCCAAGGTGCAGGGCGGGACCTACAGCCACCCCAGGATAGAGGAGTGCGTGAACCACCTGTTGGACGACGGCGCAGTCGGAGCCGGCCAGAGCTCGTGGGGCCCAGCCCTCTACGGGCTGGCCGACGGGGAACCCCAGGCGAGGAGGCTGGCAGATTCACTGAGGCGGTTCATCAACTCCGACGGCGGGAGAGGTGAGGCTTACACCTCGCGCGCCGACAACGTGGGCCACAGGATGAGCGTGAGTTGAGGTCTGTTGAGGGTACTGGTCGTAACCGGTAGGCTGGCCGAGGAGGCCGTGCGCGCCACAGTAAAAGACTTCAAGGGCGCCGAGGTGCTCGCGCTGCCGGTCTCGGTCGCGTCCTTCATAACGCCAAGGTTCGCGGCCACCGTCCTCGGCGAGATGAGCCTAGAAGGCTACGACATGATCCTCCTACCTGGGACGGTGAACGGCGACGTCTCGCCCGTGGAGGAGGCCACCGGGGTACCCGCGTACAAGGGCCCGCTCCACTTCGCCGACCTCCCCCTGGTCCTCGCCTCGGATGTCCAGCTATCCAGAACCGTCCCGGCCACTGAGCTCATCAAGGACGCGACGACGAGGAGAGCCCACGAGACAGTGGAGGCGGCTGAGAGGGACTGGAGAAGCATAATGAGCGAGAGAGGCGGCCTGACCATCGGCGGGGAGGGGCGGTTGACGCACGTAAGCGACGGCCTCCCCATGAGGGTCGTCGCCGAGATAGTGAACGCCCCCACGCTGAGCCTAGGAGAGGTCGCCGAGAGGGCCAGGTACTACGCGTCTCAGGGGGCGGACGCTATCGACATTGGAATGCTGGCGGGAGATTCCAAGCCGGAGACGATAGGACCAATCGTGGCGGCCGTAAGGGAGGCTGTAAGCCTGCCCATAAGCATCGACACCCTGAACCCGGATGAGATCAGGGCCGCCGTGGACGCGGGCGTGGACCTCATCCTCAGCTTGGACGCCGGGAACGTGGAGGCCGTGGCAGCCAACATCACCGATCAGACTGTCGTCGTACTCCCCACAGACATGAGCAAAGGCTATCTCCCGAAGAAACCTGAGACCAGGGTCAAGGCGCTGGAGGAGAACATAGAGCGGGCCAGGG
>DASWLJ010000028.1:0-2664 GCA_036396185.1 Bathyarchaeia archaeon
TGCCCCGGCCCTCCGCCCGATCTCAATGGCCTCCCGGACGGCCTCGATGAGGGTGTCCCCCTCGCCCCTGATGTGGGTGCTATATAGGCCCCCGTACTCGGCGGCGACCCGGACGAGGTCCACCAGTTCATCTGTGCCCGCGTAGACGCTGGGCGTGTAGATGAGGCCGGTGCTCAGGCCCCAGGCCCCCGCCTCCATGGACTCCCTCAGGAGTCTCGCCATCTCGGCCGTCTCCCCCTCTGTGGGCGGCCGGTCCTCGTTCCCCACCGTGTTCTGCCTGAGGGTGCCGTGGCCCACCAGCGTAGCCACGTTGAAGGCCGCCCCGATGCGCTCGACGAGTCCCATGTAGTCGGCCATGGTCTCCCACGTGTAGACTTGGTCGTCGCCCATCATGGCCGCCATGTACCTGCGCCGGTACTCCTGCAGCCCCTTATTCATGGGGGCCGCGCTGTTGCCGCAGTTTCCGATGACCTCGGTGGTGACCCCCTGCCGCACCTTGCTCTCCGCCCGGGGCTCCCTGAGGATCGTGTAGTCGCTGTGGCTGTGGATGTCTATGAACCCGGGGGCGACCGCCATCCCTCGGGCGTCTATGACCTTATCCGCCTTACCATTCACGCCCCCGATGGAGGCGATGGTGTCGCCGCTTATCCACAGGTCCCCCCTGTACCACGGGTTCCCCGTGCCGTCGATGATGCGCCCGTTCACGATGGCTAAATCGTAGACCAACCCCGCCGCCTCCCAGTCGCTGCCGCTTCCTTAACCCATCCAGTTGCGTGTAACCTAAATATGCTTCCACTACGGTGCGGCGGCTGAACGCCATGGGCGTCACACGGTACGAGAAATCAAAATGCTAGATGCAGCCGAAAAGGAGGAGAAAGCCTAGACCTTTCTCAGGAACTTGAGCCGCTTGTTCCTGGTCGAGGATACCTGCTTACTGTAGACCTCCACCAGCCCCTTCCTTATGAGGCTGGGTATGGCACCGCTGTCCAGGTGAGATATCTGTTTGCACATCACGTCGCCCTGACTCACAAGATCGTAAACTCTACGCTCCGCTAGCGTCAACTCATGTTCAGTAGTCATCGTTAGAATACCGGACAGATTAATGTCACAGGAGGGTAAAAGGATACCGTAAGAAGGGGTCAGGGCTTCAGGTAGCCGGCCAGGTGCTTCACCATGGGCCTCCCCAGGGCCTCCTCCACGGGCTTATAGATCTCAGGGTACCTGTTGCCGTCCCCCACCAGTATCTTCTCCTTGGGCACGTACACCAGGTACACCGTCTGGCCCTCCCTGAGGGACGCGCTTGTGGTTGGCTCACCCTTCTCGTCGAAGGTGGTCATGAGGTCAGGGAACGTGGCGAGCCGCTTGCCCCCCTTCTCCAGGGTCATGTACTCGTTGACGTATCCCAGCTCCCACTCGTTTTTCCCGTCCACGAGTGTGATGAACCCCACGTCGAAGCCCCCCCGGGCCTCCAGCGTCTTCTTGGCCACCTTCGCCTTGCAGACCAGCTCGCCGCCCAGGAACACGGTGGCGGCCTTCACCTTCGCCTCTGCGCCCTTAGCCTTCACGTGTGCGCGTCCAAGCTCTATGGCCCTGGAGATGGCCCCGGGGGCCCCGTGCTCCTTTGCATAGCTGACGGACACGGGGTCCCTGGCCAGGGCCACCAGTGCCTTCATGTCCCTGGCCTGGCCCCTCACCACGTTGCTGGTGGCCTGGAGGCTGCCCCACGCAAGCACCTCGCTGCCCTCGGTGACCCCAGCCTTGACGCTCTTGTAGTCGAGCCTGTGGAGCCCCATGCTGCCCATCATGGCCGTCGGGTGAGCCCTGCCGTCCGCCGGCGTGTCCACCACGGGGAGCCCAAGGGCCGCCGCTATCACCCAGCCCCCGAAGCTGTTGTGGCCCCCGTTCTCCGCAGCGATGAGCCCATCGTACTCCACGCCGGCCTCCCTCAGCAGCAGAGCCGCCCTGATGAAGTGCACGGGCTTAGTGTTGCCGCGCTCCGTGGGCGCGCCCAACGCCGCGCTGGTTATCACCCTCCACCCGGGGTCAGCCTCGTCCGGCCCCCACAGCTCAACCTTACCGATCTCAAGGGCCAGCAGCCCCTCGCTTCTACCCGCCTCATACCAGCCCCCGCCACCGCCGCCCAGGATGGTCCCCCCCACGGCGAGAGCCTCAACGTCCTCCTTCGTCATGCTTCTCGGCAAACCGGATCACTGAAGAGGATGTGCACCCTAGATAATATTTAGCTTCCTAGCAGCCCCTGTCGTTTACGCACACATAAAAAACGCCTTATTACAAGTAGCCTGTAACAAACCCCGGACCCCATAGAACCAAAAAAAAACAGGGATACCCAGCCACTAGGTACAAACCCGCGAACTCAAAACACGCCCCAAAACCATGGAATTACAAGCTACCTGCAACAAAGAAAAAAGGAGGGGCCTAGTACCAGCCCAGCTTACCATCTCTCTCCATCTTCAGAAGAGCAGCCCAATCCTCGTTAATATGCCCCTGAATGACCTCCAACATCCGGTCATCAACGTGCCTGAACCTACGCTGAGGCTCAAGGTACTCCTTAACAGGCCTCAGCTCCTTAGGCTTCACATTTATCTTGAACTGGCCATGGTCGATCTCCACCACCGGGAAGGCGCCCGACTGAACCGCGAGGCG
>DASWLJ010000029.1:0-25603 GCA_036396185.1 Bathyarchaeia archaeon
GTGAGCGGCGTCAAGTGCCTCGCGGCCAGGACGGGCTACACGGGGGAGGACGGATTCGAGGTCTTCGTGCTGGACTCTCCCTTGGAGAAGCCGGATAAGGCGCTGAAGGTCTGGGACGACCTGGTGGGTGCCGGGGCTGTCCCGTGCGGGTTGGGCGCCAGGGACAGTCTGCGGCTTGAGGCCGGGCTGTGGCTTTATGGTAACGACATCGACGAGAGCGTCAACCCGCTGGAGGCTGGGCTCAGGTGGACCGTGAAGTTCAAGAAGGCCGGTTACTTCGTCGGGCAGAGGGCCCTGCAGAAGATCAGGGAGGAGGGAGTCAAGAGGACCCTGGTGGGGATAATGCTTGAGGAGAGGGGTATCCCCAGGCACGGCTACGAGGTGCTGAGCGCGGATGAGAAGGAGATAGGGGTGGTGACCAGCGGGGGCATGAGCCCGACCCTGAACGTGGGCATCGCGATGGCGTATGTGCCGCCCGAGTTCGGTGAGCTGGGGACCGGGGTGCTTGTGAGGATAAGGAAGAACCTGGTGAAGGGAAAAGTTGTTAAGCACCGGCCCTTCTATGATGAAACCGTGTACGGTTGGAAGAGGGATAAGAAGTGACCGACGAATACAAGGTTCTGGATGGGCTCTACTACACCAAGGAGCATGAGTGGGCTAAGAAGCTGGGCGGCGGCCTTGTAGCCGTGGGTATCGACGACTACGCTCAGGGTCAGCTACACGAGATCGTGTTCGTTGAGTTGCCCTCGGTGGACGCCGAGGTGGCTCAGCACGGGGCCCTCGGCGCCGTGGAGTCCGTTAAGGCAGTAAGCGACATGTATAGCCCGGTGGGCGGCAAGGTTGTCGAGGTGAATGAGAGCCTGCTTGACAGCCCCGAGAAGATCAACGAGGACCCGTACGGTGAGGGCTGGATCGCCAAGATCGAGGCGGTTAGCCTGGACGCGGACCTGAAGAAGCTGATGGATGCGAAGGCTTATAGGGCGTTCCTGAAGTCTCTTTAGGCTGTCCCCTTTCCTTTGTGCGGGGGTTCCCGAGTGGCCTAAGGGGTTAGGTTCAGGCCCTAATGGACTAGTCCTGCGTGGGTTCGATCCCCACCCCCCGCACCAACCTTGTACCCAGTGGGTGGGTATCCCTGTTTTTTTGGCGGGTTCTCCGGGGTTTCGGGGTTTTTGTTGTGCACGAGAGTATATGTTTGTGTGCGTGCAGGGTAGGGGGGAGGGGGGTGTAGTCGTCGTCGCCGCGATTCCCCGTTTTCAGGCTTGTTTTATTGATCGGAGGATTTTTCAGGGTTCTAGGGTAGTGACTGCCGGGATGCAGTAGTCGCCGTGGCGGGGACTCTTCCGTGGAGGCTACATGTGTATCTTTCTGGCTTTGTGTAGATGATATCCGCTTTAAAAAGGGTTCTTTAGATTGAATCAAATAGTATTCCATTAATTGAATAGTATATGTATGCGCGCTGTGGTGCGTGCTTAGGCGCTGTCATTGGATTGAAAAAATGGGTGTTCTTATGTTGTGGGCTTGTTGGTGTTCCACATGTCCCAGTGGAGCCTCCATCCCTCGGGGGTGCTCTTCCAGACCACCACGTACTTGCCGCGGTCCTCTCCTGCGGCGAGCTTCAGGTGGTACTCCCCCATCTCGGTGACGGTGTCGCCCTTGCCGACGACCTCAACTGTCTTCAGGTTAGCCTCCTTTAGGCCCATTCCCTTGATTGCTCCGGTCCAGAAGTCTCGGACGGCCTCGTTTCCCTTGACTATGTTGCTGCCTGTGGGGAGAAGGACGGCATCCTTAGTGTAGAGGCCTGCAAGGGCCTTGGCATCCCCCTTCTTTACATGCTCTGAGAACTTCTTGTTGTTTGCCTCGATCTGTTTCCTTATCTCGGACAATGTACTCATACCCAGGTTCCACTCATCTTGCGTACGCCTATAATATATTGCTTGAAGTAAAGCTACATATGTAATATCATTACTATATGGGTAATACCATTTCTTATGGAACACAATTTGCTCGCAAGCGGATTAAATAATTCGCGCCGGTGACTTGATTGAGGGTTCTAAACCTAAAAAAACAAGCCATCACGCTCCGCGCGCGTGAGAATTCGCCCGTGTATAACAAGCTGCGAAAGTTGCATATGCAATGTTCACTAAATAGAAGAGTTTTTGATGATTAATTCATGGTTTAAATCTCTCGTATATTCTAATTACACTGCTAATCAGATTGTCTGGGCGGCCGTATCGCTTAAGCCATTCCATCCCTAGATAACGATACTTACTCAAAGAATCAAACATATACAGGAAAGCCCAGTTCAATCCCTCACTCAACGGAGTATATAGTCCAAAGAGCAATGCATCCTCCACTCCTTCGAAGAGCTCACACTGCGCCGTGTAATACTCCTGAAGACCAACATCGACTCCCGCCCATAGTTGAACGTCTTCGACAAAATAATTCAGATCATCCCTTTTCTTTGGTGTTGGAGGTTGTTTTAATTGGTCCGACCCCTCATATATTCTTGATATGGTACTAGTGACATTATTATTCATATCAGTATACTGTTCATTTATTTCATTATCTAATTCCCTCCACTTATCTAAGCTATCCGTCTTTAAGAAATACGCCCAGTTCCAACCCTCATTCAATGGCCTATACAACCCTAAGAATTCAACACCGTCTTTTTCTTTACACCTCTTTTTAATTAATTCATGGTATTCTTTGAGTCCTATGTTTCTATCTTTATTCATCCAACAGGTGTAAATAATCCAATGTTGCATATACCATCCTCATCCTCCTTCGCACACGCGTTTTACCCTATGTCTGAAAGTTATTGCCCTTGTATTTGGCGGTAGCTGTACCTTGAATGGGTAGTAAATGGTTGTCATAATATATTAGTTACGCGGGTGCTCGTGCGATATTAAAAACATCAAATATATAAAATGGATTCAAGGATGCAGGATAGAATACCATGCCTCAAATTCAATGCGAGAGGAGGGTCCTCCAGCGCGTGCGGTGAGCGCGTGTGCTACCTGAAATGGTCTATACTGGCATAAGGTTCAATGAGAGGCACGAGCCGTAATAAAAGGTCCTTGCGCTTAACTCACCTAATGGTACTACCAAGGTAATATCAATGTTATCTATGTATGAACTCCTCCACGGAGACCTTATTTCAACTCTTACCAATATGAAAAACAGGTGGAAAAATCGTGTTAATCATAGCAGTTCACAAGTGGAAGCCCGAAGTCGAGATAACAATAACCAAGGAGATGATCTTTGGTTTCACACTTCTCCTCGAAGGCAAGCAGCCACAGGGAATCAAGCTTCAATCAACCCACATGAGGAGCGACCACGGCGCCTTCTGCACCTGGGAAGCCCCAAGCAAAGAGGAGCTTGAGAACTTCTTCAAGAAGTTTGGACCAACATTATTCAAGGCAACGGAGTTCGTACCTGTCCTGCAGGCCTTCCCAGCAACTGTGGAGTACGAGCTCTCTCTACTAAAAATGATTACAGAGCTGGCTTCAAAGTAGCTCCCTTTTTTATATTCAGTTTTACACCAAATCTATTTAGACTTTAGATTATTCTGACGACCGGCGCCTTCGCACTCGCGAAAAAGGATTCTTTATTATCAGACCTGTAACGTCATTCTCCTCCAATTTGGTGCTCGACTTACTAATGCCCGATACCTGGATTCCGTAGTAGGCTTCGCCAACTATCTTGTTACCGGATACTCTGAAATTCTCGGCCCCAATCTGAACACCCGCCTGGCCTCGATCGAGATAGATTTCATTGTTTTTTATCGAACCGCTGAAGAGTGTTCCAACATCATTGCCTCCGATCTCGGGTCCAACCACGGTGATTCCGCAGTAATTTGGTTTTGAGAGGTGAATTTTATTTTCCTCAATTTCAATGTTGAATCCGGGTCTTCGATGTAGGAAAGCACTCTGTGCAAATATTCCAAAACCAGCTTCAAGCCTCTTAAATGGATGTGCTCCTTTGACACTAGAGTCTATGATGTTATGTTTGATGCATACATCTGCTTCAGCATAGTTGTCAGTTACGCTTATGCCTCTTGCACTCATGTTTCTAATCCTGTTATTTTCAATCCTGATCTTGTAGGACGAGTTAAGGATGTGGATACCTATTCCCATATAGTATTCATGGTTGATCAAGTCTGGAGGATACTCCGCGTCATCGATGCTTATGGGCTCTGTTTGCTCTGGAGCATCTTTGGATGTGTGTGCAAAGTCAATGTAGTTTCTTTCTATCAATACGCCGCCTGGGAAATTCTTGTGTTTGGGATAGCTGTCTTTCGGAGAGTCTAGCCATACTCCGGTTAGAATATCACCAAAATTGCCGTATTTCCAGCCTCTACCATAACCAATGCTAATCGTAATCGCATTGTCCCTTAGCTTGAGGCTTTTGCCACTATAACCATGTATGCACGTGCAGTTGAAGTCAATGAAATGAAGATTTTCAATGGTGACGTCAATATTTTCCCCGTTTATTTCAAATACTGAGTCGAACTCGGTGAAGGGGAATCTCCAGCCCTTCTTATACAGAATGGTTGATGGGAACCCGTTTTCCTTACCTTCGCCTCGGATTTTAACGCTGTTACTTACCTTAATGGAGGATGTGCCGATGTCAAATGTTCCTTTAAGAATTACTTCTTTGAAATTATTTACTGCGTCTTGGACAGCCTGGGCGTCTGATTGGTTATTGTGCCCCTCAACGACGACCGTACCTTCTATCCTTGTTGTGGGGGTAGATGTCTGATGAATGATGATGGGTGTTTGGGTTCGAGGCTCTGATTTTTCCCAGTTTTGCTGGAATAGGTCTCTACACCATTTTAATGATCGTTCATCTGTGGCTGTGAAGCCGTGGTAATCAAATCCGCCTTCAGGGGTCTGGAATGCTACGGCGCACTTATCCTCCGAGATGAAGAGGAAAAGACATGTTGAATCCATGGTTCTCTGTTCGGAGAGTGGGGTGTTTCTCGATCTTACGAGCAGAGGCGTATCTTCGATGGACTCCAGGTTTAGGAACGGTCCTGAGGACATATTCTTGTTCTCGATGATTCGGAAGTTGACTCCACGTTTTAGAGCGTCTGCGATGGACCCTAGAGCTGTTAACGGGTACTGGTCGACCTGTAGCCAAACGCTCTTTTTTGTTTCTCTGATCGTTTTATCAACAAAGTATAGGAACTCCATAACGCTGTTGGTGTATGTGCTCTCCGATAACTCACCTATTCTTTTCACGAATTCTGGTTGTAGGTCCTTTACAGTGTGTTTTATGAAGTAGTCTCTGTTATTCGATATGAATTGCAGCTCCTCTAGAATTATATGAGTCAACTCACTGTAAGGCGTCTGATGGTAGAATCCCTCCCCATCTTTGAAAACTAACCCAATTTCCACCAGCCTAGATACGTTGCGGCTTATTTCCTGGGTTGTCAGGTTCATCTGCCTTGAGATCTCGGTTATTCGGAGGGGCTTCTCTTTCAGTAGAAGGAGAATTCTATGCCTATTGTCGTTCGACATCTCGAAAAGTAGGTCATAGAAGCGTTCCATTAGATGAACCTCATAGTAACCATACTACCTAGGTAATATCAATGTTGTTTGAGTAGCAGGGCATATACGGACACCTTAAGTTGAAAACTCCACAGCAGAGGACAGGGGTGTAGTATTGCTTGAGCGCATCAGATCGACCTATGGTGGGACGAGGCGTATCGGTGGAGATGGGCTCTATGAGGCATGTAAGGAGCCTCATCGTCTCAGATGATGTTCATGACAGGGTGCTCTTTGACGCAAACATAGGCGAGTTAATTGGTCTTACAGTCGAGGACGGGGGAGTCCTAGAGGTTAAAGGTACACACGGGATTTTGAGGATGGATTTGGCTGTTAAGGAGCTTGAGGCGATGCTATCGTGTATGAAGAAAAACGCAGACCCAAAATAGTTGTGGACGTATGTCCAGTATAATAATAATATTTGTTGCTACCTAGATAACATCGGGTTTTCCGCTGTAGCATCGACTCCACGCTGATTTTAACAGCGGTTTCGTGTAAGCATTTTTCAGGGGTAAATGTATGAAGAGTAGAAGTGGGTTCATCGTCACCATGACTATGGTTACCATGCTAGTATCTCTGCTTGCTTTGATGCCCACAACAGTGCAGGCTAGAAGGCCAGATCAACAGGTTTCACCGGTAAGACTCTACGACGCCTCCGGAGGCGAGTTCCCTGAAGGCATCGCAGTAGACAAGGTCGGAAATCTATATGTCAGCATCAGCTCACTTGACCAGATATGGAAGATAAAACCAGATGGATCAGAGACGTTGCTTCTAACAATTCCAACCGATGGAGGAAGCATGGCTTTCGGATTAGCTGTTGATGCGCCTGGAAACGTGTATGCTGCATTCGCGTTCAACCCGGACACTCAAGGCGTGTATCGAATAGACAAGAGTGGCGACGTTGAGAGGCTTCCAGGAACAGAGAACATCCTCTGGGCTAACGCTCTTGCCTTCGATGATGGGGGCACCCTTTACATAACCGATTCGTGGAGTGGCGCGATCTGGAGAATCACACAACGTGGGTCTGCCGAGGTCTGGCTTCAACACGATTTACTGGAAGGGTTGAATGAGATACCCGGGTTCCCTCCCGTGGGGGCAAACGGCATTGCCTGTTATCATGGCAGCCTCTATGTAGCTAACACAGAGAAGGGTATTCTTCTGCGCATCCCCATAATGAAAGGAGGCGCACCGGGGGAACCAGAAGTTGTCGTTGAAGGCTTCGAACTATATGGTCTAGATGGTATCGCGTTGGACGTCCGCGGGGACGTCTATGGCGCCCTGGTCTTGCAGAACAAGCTTGTTAAAATTGATTCTGATGATGCAGAAATCACTGCTTTACTTTCAGCTGATGATGGTCTTGATATGCCTGCTAGTCTAGCCTTCGGCACGGGGAAAGGCAATCGACAGACGCTCTTTTTCACAAACTTTTCCCTCTTAGGTAGTCATACTGGCTATGGACCCGCTGTGTTAAAAATCGGGATCGGGATCCCTGGGTTACCACTCCCATAATTTTTTTTAACATTAATCTTTTCTTCACTTCACACTAATCTTTGAGCACGTGTATTGGTGTTCGATCCCCCCCTGCACCACTCTCATTTTCCTATTGCGTGCATGGGTGGGGAGAGGGGGATTCCCATCGCCGCCGCCGAGGTTCCACGTTTTCAATCTTGTTTTATTGATCGAAGGCTTTTTCAAGGTTGTAGGGCTGCGGCGGGGGGAGGTTAGTCGTCGCCGCACGTTGAGCAGTTGGCTGGCTACATATTTTTACTTTTAGATAGTTGGCCGAAAAATTATTAGAACACCCGCACCGGCTCAGCCCTGCGCCCTATCCCCTAAAACCCGTCTCTGTTCTAATCTATAGTATTATAATAAACTCGACAGAGGTAGTGGTGACCACACATGATCAAGCGTTCAAGCAGAATCGTAGCCGCTTTCCTCGTCCTCATCACAGTCGTAGCGGGCGTCACCTTCCTTGTCCAGAACCCGGACCTGGAGGTCACAAGCAAGGTGGACATACCCGTCCTGGACGACAGCGGGGCCACGGCGGAGTCCCTGAAAGCCACAGTTGACGCCAGCAACGCCTTCGCCCTCGACCTCTACGGGCGGTACAGCGCAGCCGACGACAACCTGTTCTACTCGCCCTACAGCATATCCACGGCCCTCTCCATGACATACGAGGGAGCCAGGGGCACTACAGCCGAGGAGATGCGGTCAGTATTCCACCTGTCCGAGGACGACGATGTCAGGAGACCCGGAGCCGCCAGGACGTTCAACATCCTGAACGGTAAGGACAGGCCCTACACACTCGTCACAGCCAACGCCCTCTGGATGCGGGAGGGCTACCCATTCAAGGAGGACTACGTCCAGGCGATCCAGGACTACTACGGCGGAGAGGCGAACCCCCTGGACTTCGGCGACACCGTGGAGGCGGCGGGGACCATCAACGGCTGGGTCGAGGAGCGGACCTACGAGAAGATAAAGGATCTCTTCTCCCCAAGCGACCTGGAAGGCGCCCTGCTCGTGCTGACCAACGCCATCTACTTCAAGGGGGACTGGGCGGGGCAGTTCGACGAGGCCGACACGACGGCAACCGATTTCCACGTGACTCCGACCGAGACAGTCGAGGTGGATATGATGAGCCTAGAGGGGAGTTTTAACTACGCCAACACAAGCGAGGCCCAGGTACTGGAGTTGCCCTACAAGGGAGGCGACCTCAGCATGATCGTCATCCTCCCCGAGGAGAACGACATCCACGGGTTCGAGGCCGGCCTAACCCTGGAGACGTACGGCGAGTGGGTCTCCCAGCTGGAGTCGACCAAGCTCAACGTCTTCCTCCCCAAGTTCAAGCTGGAGACCAAGTACGACATGGGGCGCGACCTGGCCGAGATGGGGATGCCCACCGCGTTCAGCGGCGAGGCCGACTTCAGCGGCATCTCTGACGGCGGCATGTTCATCTCAAAGGTCATCCACCAGGCCTACGTAGACGTGAACGAGGAGGGGACCGAGGCCGCCGCCGCGACAGGCGTCGTCACGCTGAGCTCGGCCCCCATGCTGGAGGAGTTCAGGGCGGATCACCCGTTCATCTTCGTCATCCGGGACAGGGACACGGGCCTCATACTGTTCATGGGCAGAGTGATCGACCCATCCTAGCACCATGAACCCGATCCTTAATCGACTACACGCCCCTAATATTGGTAGAAGCGGGCTATCAGGTCCATGAAGGTATCGACGACGGTGTTCTCGTCCTGCTGAACCACGCACAGGTAGTGATAAGACGTGCGGCTCAAGTACCATGTGGAGATCAACGCGTACTCCGTCTCCCCGCCAACCAGAAGAGTACAATTAGTGTAACGAACCTCGTAATCATCAATAATAAAGGTGGTATCCAGACTCGTCTTATTCACATAGATAACGATGAAGCTGCACGCGCCCCTCAGCGTGGCGTTCAGATCAGGCTCGCCTTCAACGTGGCTCCAGCTCAGAGTCACCACGGTCTTCCCGTCGTTTGGCTCCCCCGCAAATAGCCGTGAACAGTTCGTGGGTAGGGTCTCATGTGGGCCGTCAAGCGACACCGCCATGTCTTGGGGGTACTCAAAGGAGACGTTATTGAAAAATACCTTAACGTGATTCTCGCTCACCCTCGTCTTATTTTGGAACGTCTCCCTTTCGAGCACACTGCTGGAATTTAACGCTCTATAATCATTCAGCAGACCCTGATAACTGCTGTTCAGCTGGGCGTATTTCTGGGATAAATCCCCGTATTCACTATCCTGCTTCGTTGACTCGCTTTGAAGCTCATCAACCTGTTTCTCGATTTTCTCGTACTGTATAATCAGATCATTGAACATGTTTCGCAGATACGATACTTCGCTGGATAACCTATTCACCGTGGAATCGTTTTCCGCCACAATCTCCGCCATCTTCTCATTCTGTAGGAAGTAGGCCGCGTAAAACCCCAATCCGGAGAAGACCAGTATGATCACTAGGATGAGAAAAATATTTTTTATATTATCTTGAAAAAACATTACTATCGCCTATTTTCTCGTTTTTAGGTGCACGTTCATCCATATAGTTTTACTGAATTTGGAATCCTTCTTTGTGTGCTTACATTAGTGTTATTGTTTTTTCTGAGGGGCAGGACCAGGTCGGATGAGTTGTCCATCGAGATATCTGATCTGCTCGACGAGATGACGAGGCACAGCCGCAGGACCAGGACCTACCAGCTCACGATGAATGAATGACAGCTATCAGCGATCCATAAAGCATAGGGGTTCCCCGGGGAACCATGGCTGCATGAGCTCGGCGCACGTCCTAGTGCATCAGGACACGGTGCAGAGCAACTACGGCCTCAGGGCTTGCCCCCACTGCGAGTTCATGATGCCTGAGGGCCTTAGATACTGCTGGAATTGCGGCCGCTCAATGGCCCAACGGAAGAAGAGGGTCTCTACAGCACGGAAGAAGAGAGGCTCTACAGCACAGCAAAAGAGGGGCTCTACAACACCGAAGAAGAGAAGTTCTATAGCACGGCAAAAGAGAGGCTCTATATCACAGCATAAAAGAGGCTCTACAGCACCGAAGAAGAGAGACTCTACAGCACCGAAGAAGAGGGGCTCCGCGGCACGGGCCCGCCACCCCAGCCGATCCAGGGGCTGAACATGGGGCTGGGCCTGTACGTCTGCTCGCGCCCGTAACGCTCCAGGGGCTTGGTGAGGTGCCTGTGGGCGTCCCTGTCTGGTAGGTGGACTCCCACCTTGATGGCTCGTGGCCTCGTTTGTAGCGTTCTCTCCATGGGGCCCCTGTGGCCGCACCGTTTACACCTGAGGCCCTGGCCCGCGCCCATGGACTCCGTGGGGCCGCCGCAGGCAGGGCACCTGGGGTTCCTGAGCTCCACGTCCTCGGCCAGGCCGAGCACCTCCAGCTTCTCAATGTTGAGGGTGAGGCCACCTTCCAGCTCCCTGACTCCCGAGTGAACCCGGACCCGGTCGCCCGGGATGAGGCCCCGCGCCACCTCCCTTAAGCTGCCAGTGGGCTCGTAGGCGGCGCAGTCCACCTCGCCGGACGGGTCAGCGACCCTGAAGATGACGTGGCCCCCCGTGATGGTTCTGGGCGTACCCGCCACGGTCGCCTCCACGACGGCGGGGTTGTACGGCCTCAGGTCGCCTATGCTCACGGGTGGGCCGAGGTGGGCGTCGGTCCCCTGGTTGCTCCTGTAGTTCATCCACCTCTCCACGGGCTCGAGGGGCCGCACGATGGTCGAGGCCGTGTACACGGCCTCCGCTGATTCACCCCTGACGCCGTACAGTACCGGGTCGGGGCCGTGGGGGGCGATGAGGGGCCTCCCCCGCTCGTCCACGTTGTTGAACGTGACGCCGCCCAGGACCCTGTCCATCTCCCTCACAGACTCCTCGTCCATCTTCCTCGCCTCGCCCCAGTACTCGGGGGACCTGTATGTCAGCAGCTCGTACGTGTGGTCCCCCTCCAGTGCGCCGCCCACCGCCGCCAAGGCCCCGATGATCCCCCTACGGTTCTTCCAGCCCACGGCGCCTATACCGCACCCGTCTATGATGGCCTCCGCGTCCTCGAGCCTCACTATCTGCTTCACTGTCCTGTCGCTGAACTCCTTCGCCTCCCGCGGCACCTCGCCCACGTGGAACACTGCGCCCGGGTTCGTGTTCTCGCACAGGAACTCGCCGTAGCTGTCAACCAGGTCTATGACGGCCCTCTTCGCGTCCCCCTGCCTAGACTCGTCCAAGTTGAACCGAAGGCACACGGAGGCGTTGCCCCGCGTCTTCCACGGCGTGTTTGGGTTCAGCCTGAGCAGCGTAGGGTAATCGGTGAACTCTGCCCCCATGGCCAACAGCCTCTCGGCTAGGAGCGCAGCCACGTACGTGGTGCAGCCCCCCTCAGGGCTGTCCGTGTCGTCCAGGCCGATGTGGAGCAGCAAAACCGGTCGCCGGGAACCTTGTACCCTCTAGGTAAAAACGTTACTAAACAAAAGAATGGTGGTGATGGGATTAGACGACTATCATCGTCAAGGTGGAGCGGACCTTGTCGAGGCGCCTGATCTTCCAGCTTATGATGTCCTTGAGCTCCTGCATCGTCTCCGTCTGGATGCGGGCTATGATGTCGTAGACGCCGTAGACCATGTGCGCCTCCTTGACCTCAGGGATTTCCTTCAGCCCCTTCAGCACCTCGCTCTCTGCACCGATTTCCGCGTTTATCAGGACGAACGCCGTAGCCAAAAGAGTTGCACCGAGATGAAATAAGATTCTATGCATTTAAAAGTTATCTGATGGTGTAACAATGTTACCTTTGATTAATTTGCCCGCGCTCATCATAGACGGGAAAAAAGTGGATGCGGACCTCATACTCTTCGACCTGGACGGGACCCTAGTGGACGACAGGGACAGGTACAGGCACCTGGCCTCCATCCGGCTGCGCACGGTGCGTGAGGCGGCCGGGAAGGACGCGTCCCTCACCTGGGCCAGGCTCTCAGGAGTCAACCCTGAGACCCTCGAGGTGGACATGAACGGGCCCCTGAGCAAGGCGCCCCGCCGCGAGGACCAGGCCATAGCGGCCGCCGCGCTGTACCAGCACGGCCGCCCCTGGCACGAGGCGCGGGCGTTGGCCCAGAAGATATACGACGAGGCCGACAAGGCTCAGGCGGACAGCTACACGCCGCGCCTGTTCCCGGGGGCCGCGGAGGCCCTGAGGAGGCTGAGTGACGTGGGCTTCAGGCTGGGGATGACCACCAACGGGGAGACCAGGATCACTGTCCAGGTTCTAAAGGCCCTGGAGATCGCCGGGTTGTTCGACGTTGTTGTGGGCGCCGACATGGTTGTGGAGGGGAAGCCGGCGCCCGACATGATACTGGAGGCGTGCGAGATGCTGGGCGTTGAGCCGTCCCAGGCAATATACGTGGGGGACCAGCCAACGGACGCTCAGGCTGGGCGCAGAGCGGGGGTGGCCATGGTCATAGGCGTCGGCGACCATGAGCTGACCGCGTCGGGAGCCGACGTGGTGCTCCAGTCTGTGGCCGAGCTTAGGTGAGTCTTTTAACCAGAGAAGCGGAGACTTATCCATGATTCTGGGCGAGCGTCTGACGGTCAGGGAGATGGGGGCCGTGGAGAGGAACAGCTCCTACCTGGGCGTCCCCACGGGGCTGCTCATGGAGAACGCGGGCCGCTCCGTGGCCGAGGAGGTCAAGAAACGGTTCAATCCGGGCTCGAGGGTCACCGTCGTGTCCGGCCTAAGCGGCAACGGGGGCGACGGGTGCGTCGCTGCGCGGCACCTGGCGGCTGCAGGGTACGTGGTCCAGGTAGTTGTACTGGGCGACCCGGCTCACATCGCCCACGAGAACACCAGGGCGAACTACGAGGCCCTGACCCGCATGAGCTCCAGCGTGAACCTCACCGTCGTAAGGGACAGCAGCCTGGTCCCGGAGATCGAGGCCGACGTGGTAATCGACGGCCTCATAGGCACCAGCATGAGGGGCGCCCTCAAGCCACCCTTCATGCAGATGGTGGACTCCGTGAACAGGGCCGACGCCTACAGGGTGGCGGTGGACGTGCCCACGGGCATGGAGGCAGACACAGGGGCCGTCCACAGCGACTGCGTCCACGCCGACCTCACGGTCACGTTCCACAGGCCCAAGGCGGGGTACGCCGGCAATCCAAAGCATCTAGGAGAGTTGGTGGTGGCATTAATCGGGATTCCGCCTGAGGCAGAGCAGTTCGTGGGCCCCGGCGATGTGTGGGCCGTCCACCCGGCGAGGGACCCTGACGCCCATAAGGGCATGCACGGGAGCCTGCTCGTGGTGGGGGGCAGCGAGACCTACAGCGGCGCCCCGGCCCTGTCAGCCATGGGCGCCTACGGTGTGGGGCTCGACCTGGTCTACGTGGCTGTCCCTGAGTCGGCGGCCCAGGCCGTCATGGGCTTCAGCCCCAGCCTCATCACGGTCAAGCTGAGGGGAGACCACCTAACGGAGGAGAATGTCAGCCAGTTGGAGCCTTTCCTCGGGAAGGTTAACGCCGTCGCCGTGGGCCCCGGCCTGGGGCAGAGGGAGGACACCGTAGAAGCCTACACGAGGCTCCACGGGTTGGCGCAGGATAAGGGGCTCCCCATGGTGATAGACGCAGACGGCCTCAAGGCCCACGCCGAGGCCAAGCCCAAGGTGAGGACCCCCACGGTGTTCACGCCCCACAGTAAGGAGTTCAAGATACTGACCGGAAAGGACGTGGGCGGCGAGTTCAGGGAGAGGGGCGCCGTTGTCCAGAGGGAGGCGAAGAGGCTGGGGGCCGTGGTTCTGCTGAAGGGCAGGGTGGACGTGGTGAGCGACGGCGCCCGCACCCGGTACAACTGGACGGGCAACCCCGGCATGACGGTGGGCGGGACAGGCGACGTGCTCACAGGCGTAGCCGGCGCATACATGGCAATGGGAGCAGCGGCCTTCGACGCTGCCTGCGCGGCCGCCTTCGTGAACGGGGCCGCGGGCGACAGGGTGGCCGCCGAGAAGGGGTACCACCTGCTGCCAGAGGACGTGGCAGCCGAGGTTCCCTACGCCATAGAGGAGTGCCTAAAGTAGGAGGAGCCAGGGTGTTCATACCTCCTAAATGATTCATATTAGTGGAAATTTGAGCTTCCACATTGACAAGAAAGCTTGGATGTTCACAAATAAAGTGCGATATTAACAGAGTATATTTTATGTATAATTATATATTAAACTATGGCGATATGAAAAAAGAGATGCCTGATAAACAACGGGATTTTTGGTACCCGGATTGGGAATTTTACCGTGAAACCCATGAATTAATGTTAGACATTTTTGGGGGCCAAAGGGGCAATGTTATGTTTGCAGAAAAAGGATTTAACACAATAATTGATGAAGTTAAAAAAGTAGATGACATATGGGATCAAGCCGCACACATGTTGTATAGGTTAAGGCATTCTCGTCTGGTGGAAGACGCTCAAAAAAGGACTGCATATACAGTAACAGCTACCTTTTTAGAGACGAACGGTTACGCGATGGCCGAGAAGGAAGAGGCTAAAATCATAAGGTTTATCAAATATGACATGTTGCATTGTGATGAATCGCAGATTAAAGAGTGGATGAAGGGTGGAAAAATCCCAAAAAGCGCGCAAAATAAGGGCTAGGATCATTGAGCGCGATTATAGAGTGTTAATGGAAATTAATCACGGCTCTAAAAAAATTACCTCAAAAACAGGATAAGAAGTTTTTAATAAACTGTTTTTTATCGAGGAAGAAGCCCAGAGTCATGTACGTTCGCGTCCAGCATCGCCGACAGCCAGTCCACGGGTATCTGCAAGTTCCTGTGGGTGGCGTACCTGTTGACCCCCATGGGCATGTCCACGTAGGCTTCTGCCTGATGCCGGGGTCTTCATCAACGGCGCCGCGGGGGACAGGGTGGCCGCCGAGAAGGGGTTCCACCTGGCGGCCGAGGTCCCCTACGCAATAGAGGAGTGCCTGAGGTAGTAGAGACTGGGTTTAACGTTGTTGCATGTGCGCGCGCAGTGGTGATGGCTGCCCCATAGATCACAGTTTGCCCAATAGTGCACTTCAAGGGAAGAATACTATTGCTATATTCTTCAGAGGTCTCTTTCAGAATATTATGGTGAGTAGCTGTGCGAATACGACCCCAGTCAGTACCCCCGTTGAAACATAGTGCTTGTACATGGGTTTGCAGAAATCGTGGGCGACGGGGATTAGCTCGTCCATTGTGATGTACGTCATCACCCCCGCCGCGAAAGCCAGCCCCGAGCCGATCACCATTGGCGTGGCTCCAGCTGCCCCGAGAATCACAATCCCGATGAGGGCGCCAAGAGGCTCCGTGAGGCCACTGAGGGTGGCTAGGCTGATGGCCCTCCACTTGTTTACTCCGGCGGCAACCAGAGGCGTCACAGTGGCGATGCCTTCAGGAATGTTGTGTAAACTGATCATGAGCGCAACTAGGATACCCAGGTTGGCCTCGTGACCAAACCCGGCGCTCACCACAAGCCCCTCGGGGAGGTTATGCAGGCTCATCCCGAGGGCTACCAGGATACCTGAATTGAAGAGTCGCCTGTCACTCACCTTCTTCTCCCATTGCCCGAACTCCATGTGGGGTAGGAGTAGGTCTATTACCATCATGAGGGTTGCTCCAATGGTGAAGAAGGTGACTACCCAGATTGCGTCGATCAGGTGACTCGACTCGGCCATTAACTCGAGGAAGGAGACCACGAGCATGACTCCCCCCGCGAACCCCATGACGAAGCCCAGGAATCTGCCTTCTAGTTTGCCTAAGGCTAGTACAAGTAACCCTCCGATTCCTGTAGCTAGTCCTGCGAGGAGGCTCAGTAGAATAGGGTAAGCGGTGGTTACTATACTATCCATAGATGTCCTAAGTTTAGGTTAGCTTAAAGTTTTTAACTTTTGGCCTAAAAAGGGTGGCAGTACATGATTCAGTTTAAGTGGAGAAATAATGGGATGACTCAAATTCACACGTAATAATTCCACCTGCTGTCCGAGGAGGTGGCAGCCGAGGCCCCCAACGCCACTGAGGAGTGTCTAAGATAGCGGAGACTGGGCACTACCATCGGCAGCTTCTTTTTTCTAGGTGAATTAACCCACCGCCTTTAAACTAGCATCAAATTATTTTACCCTTCGTTACGTCGATGTAGTGTTAATTTTAAATTAATGCCTGCCCACTGCATACTGGCGTAAGGAAAACTGGGGCCGACTTAATGATCGGGAGAAAACCGAAACTAACGTGGAAGGCGATCCCAGTGGTGCTTTTATTCGGGATCGGAGTACCCTTGGGCGTAATCGTTATCGGAAGAGGGGTTGACTGGATGTTCAACCTGTCCCCATTTCCGCCTTTTCCACTCAACCTTCTGCTGGGGGCAATGGGGCTCCTGCTGGGGTACATTTTTGGGTTAGGCTCAATATACAATCTATACCAAGCAGGGTCGGGCCTCCCTTGAGGAGATGTGGACCCGGAAGCGCAATCCTCTAAACTGGTGACCAGGGGACTGTACCGCTACACCCGCAACCCCATGATCTTTGGCACATTCTGCCTTCTAATGGGGTTTGGGTTTGTGGTGCAATCGGTTACTGCTTTAACCCTTTTCCCCTCGATGTTACTGGCGATGCTCTACATCTGGGTGAAGAATCGTGAGGAACCGGCTCTGGAGAAGCGCTTCGGCCAAGAGTACATTGCATATAAGCGAAATACTCCCTTCCTGTTTCCTCGACCTTGGCGCTTGATCTCGAAAAAAGAGCCATAGTCTACGATGACCTCCAACCTAGATTTGGGTCTAAGGAAGTAACCCGGCGCTGTGTACGTTCTTGTCCAGCATCCCCGACAGCTTGTCAAGGGGTATGTGGAGGTCCCTGTGGGGCGCGTACCTGTTGACCCCCATGAGCATGTCCACGTACTGCCTCTGCCTGACGCCCGGGTAGTCGGTGCCGAAGACCAGTTTATCTATGACGCCCAAGTTCAGGGCCACAAGTAGGTCACGCCAAAGCAGGTACTGGAAGCTGGGGTGGTTCACGTCCCCGTAGGGCCAGCTGATGTCGCACCACACGTTCCTGTGCTTCCTCGCCACGTAGAGTGTCTCGTCGACCCGCGGGTACCCCAGGTGGGCGAGGACGATCATGAGGTCGGGGAAGCACTCGGCCACCACGTCGATCTGGGCCGGGTCCGTGTGCTTCAGGTAGTCGTATGGATTAGGCATGCCGGCGTGGTGGAACATGACGGGCATGCCGATGCTACTCGCCGCCTCGTAGACCTTGAAGGCGTGGCTGTCGTCCGGCGCGTACCCGTCGCTGCATGGGTACAGCTTCAGGCCGTGGAGCCCCAGCTCCTCCCTCTGGCGAAGAACCTCCTCGTCCGCGCCATGCTGCGTAGGGTTCACGTACCCGAACCCTATGAAGTGGTCCGGGTCGCCTCTGACGAAGGATGACACCTGTTCGGGGCTTGTGCGCTTGTCGCTCAGAACCACGGCCTTGTCTATGCCCGCCTCGCTGAGGTCCGCGAGGAACTCGTCCCTGCTCACCGAAACGACTGTCGGGTGCGCGGGGTCGCTGTACTCCGTCATGCTTATGTGGCAGTGGTAGTCGACGCGGGGCAGCCCACCCTTCCTGACGTGGTCCCCCCGCTCCAGGAGAGCCGTGTCCAAGCTGGTCAACTTGATCCCTAAGAATGACGCTGAGGGGTGTTAAAGAGTTGTCATCGCGACGAGCTGGGTGGAGCCTGTGAACGCGGGGGCATCAGGGCTGCTCCCTGAACTGGGGCAGCATATCCCTATGGGCTTCCATGAGCTCCTTGAAGGACTTCTCGGCGGCCGCCGTGTCCTGGACCACCGGGTCAGCCAGCATGGCCTGCTGAGCCAGACGCAGGTCCCCGCGCACACCCGCCTCGACGGCCAGGCTCTGCACCATTATCTGGATGTTGCAGAGGGCGGCCAGACCGCTGGGCAGGTCCCCGACGTGGATGGGCTTCACCCCTCCCCTGTTCACCAAGGCGGGGGTCTCCACGACGGCGTCCCTGAGCAGGTTGTTCACCTGGCCCTCGTTGGGCAGGTTGACCTGCAGCTCCACGTGGTCGCTGTTGGACTCGATGCCCGCCACGATGTGCATGGCCCGCTCCCCGGAGAGCCTGCCCTCGACGTTCAGGGGCTCATCGCCACTGATCAGTTTATTGATCCTCTCCCAGCTCCTCTCGCCCTCACGCTCGCACCTGTCGATCCAGTTGAGGCCCCGTGCCTCGGGGGGGCACACGTCCCACGCGTAGGCCAGGTACTCCCCCAGGTGGTTGTCGTCCGTGGAGGGGTAGAGGCCAAACTTGTCGTACATGGCCTTGCATAGGGGCTGGAAGCCCCGCGCCTTCGCGAGCGCCTCGGTCAAGGTGGGGTACGCGTCGGAGCCGTCCTTGAACCTCAGCTCCTTGTACCAGCTGAAGTGGTTGAGGCCGGCGGAGACGGCGTCCAGCAGCGCCGTGGGCACCCCCATCATCGGGGCCAGGCGCTGGAGCTGGTGCTCGACCTCGTGGCACAGGCCCACGACCTTGACGCCGGTGTGCCGGCTCACGGCCAAGCAGAGCCTGGGCACAGGGTTAGTGTAGTTGATGAGCCAAGCGTCCGGGCACAGCTCGGCGACGTCGTAGGCGATCTCCATGACGGGCGGTATGTTCCTCATGGTGTGGAAGAGGCCGCCGGGGCCCCCGTTCTCGCCGATGACCTGCCTGATCCCGTTCCCGTAAGGTATCTCCCAGTCCATGCGCCACCGCCTCATCCGCTCCACGGCTATGCTCACCAGCACGTAGTCGGCACCGGCCAGCGCCTCGGCGCGGTCCAATGTGCGCTCGATCTCCAGGCCCGCGCTGGCCTCACAGTTCATCCGCTCAGCGAGGCCCGCCATGGCCTCGAGGCGCCCAGCGTGGACGTCGTGGAGGACAAGGTTGCACCCCCTGAGAGCCGGGATGTTGACGGCGTCCAGCACCGAGTTGTACCCGAATACGCTGCTCCCGGCCCCCACCAGGACGACCCTCGCCATGGGTGCACGTGGCTCCGCGGGCGTTTAACGGTTTCACAGGTTAGCCGCGATCATGTAGAGGCCAGCGGCCACGAGAACCAGGGCGCTCAGCTTCTTCACGTGGGGGAGCACACCCATGAAGCGTTCAACCACGACCTGGTTGGAGTACGCGACCGCGAAGGTAAGGGGCACCATCACTGTGGCTGCCCCCAGCCCGTAGGCGAGGAAGCCCGCCATGCCTCCGACGCCGCCGGCCCCCGCAGACTGTAGGACCAGCAGCAGGAACACGGGTAGGCTGCACGACATGGAAGCCAACCCGTACCCGGCCCCGTATATGAGGAGCGCCCTGACCCCCACAGTCTTCGGCGTGAAGGAGCCCAAAGCGGGCACCCATCTGAAGGCGTCGCTGAACACGGTTGCCAGGCCCACAAGCACCAGCAGCGCGCCTATGTAGGGAGTGGCGGCCCCAACCCTCTCGGCGAGGCGGCTGACGCCGAAGGAGGGCAGGGTGCCCACCAACAGGTAGACTGAGAGGAACCCCGCAACTGTGGACATCGAGTACGTCAGGTACGTGAGTGGGCTCCTCCTGCCCTGCCTCAGGTTCATGTAGTAGGCCACGTAGCCGGGGAGCATGGGTAATGCGCACGGCGCCAGGGTCGCCAGGAACCCTGCGGCGAAGCTTAGGCTCAGCGATGCCGGGTCCATCTGGTCACCCTATCTCTTCGATGATCTGCTGGAACTTGGTGAGGGTCGTGTAGTAGCCCCTGTACCTGATGACCCCGTCACGGTCGGCCACCAGTATGAGCGGGATGGCTGTGACCTTGTACTCCACGGCGGCATCGTAGGAACTGGCCAGGGTCCAGGTCATGTGCTCGTCGTCCCTGAACCTAGTGAGGTAGGTTGAGTTGTAGTCCAGGTCCACGTTTATGGAAAGTATCTCCGCGTCGGCGCTCTGCGACAGCTGGATCAGTACCTTGATCTGCTCCTTGCATGGGCTGCACCAGGGTGCCATGAAGTCAACGACGAGGATACTTCCCCTGTAGTCGCTGAACAGGATGGTTTTGCCGTCTAGGCCGGTCACCTCGACGTCCATCAGCCTGTAACCCTTCTCGACGCCGAATGGGATGCTCTCTATGTCCGGCGTCTGAGTGTTCTGGTCGTTCAACCAGACAAGGTATGCTGCCAAGGATAAGGCTAGCACGATGAAGAATGGTACCATGTACTTCCTGACGGCGCCGTCCATGTCAAGGGATTCCGTGGAGCGAAGCCTAAAAAAGGTGTTGAAAGGTGCCTACCTTCTCTCGGCAGCACCCGCCAGGTATATCCCCGCACGCAGGGCCCTCACAGCGGTCCTGTAGTCCTTGAAGTCGCCTTTCATGGTGCGGCCGTCCACCCTCTCGAAGCTGGGCATGAGGGCCGCCAGGTCGCACATAGTCTCCGACCCGTACCTGATCTTGATCTCCACGGGCTCCTTGACCTGCCTCGGATCCGGGAACTTGGAGCTGAGGGCCTCCTGAACCTTGGACGCTATCAGTTTACAGCTCTCCTCTGGGCTGAGGCACTTGGCGCTGAGCCTCCCGGTGGCCCACTTGACTGTCGCCGTCGTTATGCCGGGCACGAAGTCTTCGGCCTCCTGCGTGGCCGCGTAGTCCCCCGATAGGAACACCGAGGGGACGCCGTGGGTACCGGCGAGGGCCGAGTTGAGGCCGAACTCCCCCGTCTCCCTGCCGTTCACCCATATCGCGTCTACGGCGCTCCCGCTGATTGTGTGGCACAGCACGCCCAGGGGAGTGCCCCTCATGCTGTGGTAGCCGACGTACATGGCGGCGTCGAAGGACTCGTCTATCCCCTCCATCATGTTCCAAGGCTTGGGTGAGCCCCTGATGAGGACCGCCCTAGGGTGCACGTCCTCCGGCCTCAGGTTC
Organism: Bathyarchaeia archaeon; assembly: GCA_036396185.1. Taxonomy (GTDB): domain Archaea; phylum Thermoproteota; class Bathyarchaeia; order TCS64; family TCS64; genus RBG-16-57-9. The sequence continues at coordinate 21,006 of DASWLJ010000029.1, forward strand.
CTCATGCCTCCGTGGGCGTCGGATACCACGATCTCGTCCGCCCCGGCCTCCAGGGCCCCCTCTATGGCCGCGTTCAGGTCTCCGGCCATCTGCTTCCTGGCGAACCCGTACTCGCTGCTGTTACGGTCGGTCTCGCTGGAGTCAACTATCCCGCTGATGCCCTCCATGTCGATGGATACGAATACGCGCATACCTGCATTCCTCCTACATGGAAGAACCAGTCCCTGAGGCTAAAACAGTTGCCCGGCTTCAGCTCAGTACACTGAACTGGATTAGGAAGGTGGCCGCGGCCAGCAGCAACATCAGTGCGCTCACTCTTCTGGTTATCCTGATCTTGTGCCTGGATATGAGGTAGACCAGGACGGTGAAGATCAGCGTGAACGGGATGGTAAGTCCGAGCTCGACGGCTGAGACCTGTATGGGGTTCATCAGGGTCACGATACCCAGCACAAGCGTCGCCGTGATGATGTTGTCTCCGAGGACGTTGCTGAAAGACACCTCGTGCTCCCCGGCCACGGACGAGAACAGGGACACGGCCAGCTCGGGGATTATCGGACCGAAGCTCATAATGAGGCCCACGACGAAGGCGCCCAGCCTGTAGTTGTTCATGACCCACGTGGCGGCGTCCACGAGGAGGTAGCTTCCGAGGACGAGCACGGCGCCCCCGGCCACAAGAGGCAGCAGGTTAGAGGCCAGCTGCCCGCTGAGCCCTTCTCCGTCTGTCGTCCTCGACTGCCTCAGCGAGTCCGCGACGAACACGACGTACAGGCCGATGAGCAGGGCGCCCATCCAGGGCTGGATGGAGCCGAACATGGATGCCAACACGAAGATCAGTACGTTCACCCCTAGAAGGTATGCGCACTGCCTAGCCACGCCGTCGATGACCTTCACGTCGGTAAACACACCGGCCAGCCCCACAAGCAGGGGCAGGTTGTATATGTTTGTTCCCAGGATGTTGCCAAGGGCCATGGAGGGCGAGCCCCTAAGCGTCGTTATTAGGCTGCTAGATAGCTCGGGGAGCGCAGTGACCGTGGCCACGAGTATGGAGCCCGTCACCACCTTCTGGAAGTTCAGGCTGTTCCCTATGTTTATGGCTCCGGTCATGGTGTTCTTGGCGCCCAGGTATATAAGGAGGACGCTCACCGACGTTGACAGGGCTATTAGGGGCAGCATATCTGTTTCCTTCCGGGTTTATACCCACCTGCACCGGGTGGCTTGAATATAAACCATCCCCATTGTTAGCTAAATAAGGGTAAAAACACGTTATCTGATAACAGATTCACATGCCTTGATGGACGCGGGAAGCCAGAATACAACGTGAGCCCTCCGACCCACCCGGAAACCAGGACACCCGCACCGTAAAGCCCCCGAGCCGGATACAAAAGGCCAACGAGGTGGGGGAGAGGAGTTCCACGGAAAATGGATCAGAAATCCGTCTCAGAACTCCGTATCCAATTTAAATTCTCAACATCGAGTTTGACCCAACGCACACTGCACGGTGAGACGCCTGACCACTGCTCTTGATCACTTTGAGGCCCAACAACAATACGTCGACCCAGTGAAGACTGTCTCACACATCAACTCCGAGGAAGACTTCTTCCTACAGCAGCTGAAGGACCTTGGCATCTTAGACGTTCAGCCCAAGTTCACTTCTCAGGGCATAGAGTTCAACGCTTTAGCATGCCTCGGCAACTACTACGAGCCCAAGGAGATGGTGAGGCTCCTCGAAAGCTTAACAGAGAAAGGCTTCATGGAGAAGATCAACTACGGCACCGTGGCCCTTTGCCCGGAGTGCTTCAGCCCCGTCTTCATGTTGACCCTCGCCTGCCCGCGCTGCGGCTCCCTCAAGGTGAGTAAGAAGGAGCTCGTCAAACACATGGGCTGCGGCTACTCGGGGTCCAGCGACAAGTTCGTTGTGGGCATCTACTACATGTGCCCAGGCTGCGGAGCCCAGACGAAGATCGGCGACGCGGGCGGCAAAGGACAGGAGCAGTTCAAGGTCAGCGACTCCATCTACGAGTGCGAGGACTGCGGCTCCGTGAGCGCCAACGCGTTAACCAGCTTCAACTGCATAAAGTGCAAGACCAAGTTCGCGGCCAAGGAAATCAAGTACGAGAACCCGTGCGGCTACAGGGTCGTGGAGGCCAAGCCGATCGTACCCAAGCCCGTAGACGTAGCCGCTCAACCTGAGTCGGAGGAGCCCCCAGATGAGCTTGTAGAGGGGCCGGCCAAGGAACTAAAGGTCGATGATCCAGAGCCCGAGCCGGAACCGGAGAAAGAGCCTGAGACTTTTACTGTGGCCCTTAATCTCGAACAGTTGAAGAAGCTGAACGATTTAATGGAGCCTCATGAACTGGACGAGCCTGAGGAGACAGAGATAGCGATCGAAGCTGAACCATTGAGCCCCGCGGTGCCTAAGCTTCCCCCCGAGCTTGAGTTAGAGCCTGAACCCGAGCCTGAGCCGGAGCCCCAGCCCGAGAAGGCCCCGCCCGTTGAGGAGCCCGTGACCCGGAACGTGGAACGTAGACTAGGCTTACTCGACAGAATCCTGCCCCGGAAGGAAACGCCTCAGCCCAAGCCAGCGAAGCCCCTCAAGGTCGAGAAGGAGGTCTTGGCCCGCAGCGAGGCCAGCATCCTGCTCATAGAGGAGCACCAGTACAGGGCGGACAGGATACTCAAGGCCCTGGAGAAGACACGGCTCAAGAGCATCGAGGTCAGGCACGCGTCCAGCGGCAAACTGGGCCTCAGGGAGCTGAGGCAGCCCTACGACGCCGTCATACTGGACATGAACCTCACGGACGTTGACCCCGACCTAATAGTCAGGGAGATCAGCAGGTGGAAGGTCACAACGCCACTGATCGTAATCAACGACGTGGACACCTCGGCCACCATCATAGGGAGGGTGGACCTGAGCGATGTCAAGGAGCTCGAGTACTCCGAGGCGGCTGTGAGGCAGATACCCGATCTATTAGAGAAGATGCTGAGGTAGGCTCGGTTCTACGCCTGCTTCTTGGGCATCCTGAAGAGTATGGGTGAGCCGCACCAGAGGCACAGCATGGTCTTGGGTACCAGGTGCTTACATTTGCCGCAGACAGCTAACGCGTCTGGTACCGTTTTCTCTCCGTCGCAGATGAGTTCAGTCGCCTCGTAAACGAGTTCCTCGGCCAACGTAATCAACTGACCGGCGCCCCCAGAGCATATAAGTGGAACGCACAGCGGCCGCGTGGGGAGGCAGGTGAAACTGGTCCAGTCACTGTTATTAACCCTCACGGGTATGAGAACACGATGAGCCCAAAACCCATCTTCGACCCCGCGAAGGGAGAGATGCGCGTCGCCTGCTTCGCGTCCGGCTCAGGAACCAACGCCAGGAGGATAATCGAGCGCAGCCTGGAGCCGGGCTCAGGGTACAGGGTCACACTCATCTTCAGCGACGTGAGGGACGACCGGGCCACCAAGTCGGGGGAGAAGATGAGCCGCGCGAAGGAGGTAGCGGACGAGTACGGCATCGGCTACGAGTGCATCGACATCAGGGACTTCTACAGGGAGAAGGGCGTCCCCAGAAGCGACCTCGGCGTCAGGCCACAGTTCGATGAATTGGTGGCCAAGAGGATCGCTCGACACGGCATCGACCTGGTCTGCAACGCCGGGTACATGAGCATAATGACGGGGCCCATGCTGGACGCCTACTCAGGCCGCATCATAAACGTCCACCCCGCCGACCTGACCATCATGGAGGGCTCAGAGCGAAAGTACGTGGGCATACATGTGGTCGAGGAGGCCATCCTGGCCGGCGAGTCAGAGCTCCGCGCAACAACCCACATAGTGCGCGAGAAAGTGGATCACGGAGAGATACTTGTTGTATCTGAGCCCGTCCCCGTGAGGCTTCCACGGGGAGTCACGGTGAACATGCTTAAGGAGGACAGGGCGCTGCTGGGTAGGGTCGTGGAGGAGCACCAGGACAGGCTGAAACGGGTTGGGGACTGGGTCATCTACCCTCTGACCGTGCAGCTCATAGCTGAGGGCAGGTTCAGCCTGAGTAAAGGAGCCGTGTTCTTCGATGGCGAGCCGGCCCCACGGGGCGTGAGGCTACCCCGTGATCTCGGCCACCACGGCGCCTGAGACCCGGACAACGTCTTCGCTGCGCAGCTCGAGGAGCCTGTCACGCGTCCCCCCGCCGCAGTAGAACGTCTCCATTGCTGCTAGCTCAGCGTCCAGGACGGTTCTCAGCTTCTCCTTGAGGCCGATGGACGGTGTCCCACCGGGCGGGTATCCGCTCACCGTGTGAGCCTTGCTGAAGGGAAACAGCTGGACGTTGCTCACGCCCAGGGCCCTCGCGGCCTTCTTGAGGTCCACCCGCTTATCGCCGGGGACGACGAGCAGAACGTGTTCGCCCTCACTTGTCACGGAGACCAGGTTCTTGGTTATCCTGTGGAGGGGTATCCCTGTGGCCTCTGAGGCGTCTGCTGTGTGCACCGTCTCGTCCTTCTCGATGAACCTGTGCCAGACGCCCAGCTCCCTTAGCCTTTCCTCGAAGCTCATCCCAGTCCCTTAGGATGGTACTATGGTATAAATGTGAGCGCACTTACATTAGCGGAATA
>DASWLJ010000030.1:0-4705 GCA_036396185.1 Bathyarchaeia archaeon
ACGAAAAGAACCTGGTTTGAACCTGTTCGATAGGGGTTAGTCCCCTGGCCTTATCTCGGTGCGCAGGAACATCATGTAGCTGGCAGCGAAGGCCGCCACCATGACGACGGTGAGCGCCGTTATGTTGGCCCAGTTGTTGGCGAGGGCCTCCCCCAGGGTGGTGACCCTTGCGAACTCCTGGCGGCCGAAACCGAAGCTCGATGTGCCCAGTATGGCTGAGGCCGTCCCCTGGTACAGTTGCGTGGGCGAGATGTTCTGTATGGCCGTCTGGAGGGCCATCCTCTCCTGCATGGCCTCCATGTACTCTGGGGAGACGCTGAACCTCTGCCCGCCTTCGCCGCTCTGGCCGCCCGGGGTGAATATTATGTCGCCCCCTGGTAGGGGGACGAGGGCCCCGGCCAGGGCCGAGGCCACGATGCTGATGACTATGCTGAAGGTCATCCACGTGGCGATGCTGGCGAGTATGCTGGTCGAGGTCTTCTTGAAGACCACCGAGTAGAGGATGCCCAGGCAGAGCCACAGCAGCAGGTAGATCATGGTGAGGAGGGCCAGGGACAGTATCTTCAGGGCCTCCTCCAGGGTTGGTGCGAATCCCAGCATGGGTATGGTGATGCCGCACATGATGGCTATGGTGGTGAGGGCCAGTGTGGTCAGGGCGGCTGCGCCTGCCAGGAACTTGCCGTTGATGACCGAGTCCCTGTATATGGGCTGTCCCAGCACAATGGAGAGGGTGCCGTTGGCGCGCTCCTTGTTCACGGCGTCGAAGCCCAGGGCCAGTCCCAGGATGGGCCCGAAGAAGACCATGATCTGGATGAAGCTGAAGCTCATCCTGGCCCCCGAGAATATATAGACGAAGCTGGAGCCAACGTTGTTGCGGATGTAGTCCACTCCTTGGTAGGCTGATAGCCCGCCTAGTACCACGATGAGGCCGAAGAGTATGAGGAACCTTCTGCTGCCGAACTGGTCCCTGATCTCCTTGGAGGCGACGGTCATGGTGCCGGCCATTAGCCCGCCACCTCCTGGTTGTAGTACTTCATGAATATCTCCTCCAGTGTGTACTCGCGGGGCTTCATCATGAGGATGTAGGCCCCGTGCCGCGTTATGGTCCGAGATACCTCAAGGTCGCTGTCCGCGCCTCCGTAGACGTAGAGCCTGCCGTTCTCCTGGGCCACGGACTTGACTCCGTTGACGGACTCCAGGTCCTTGACGAGGTCGGGGGTGGTCTCGGTGAGCATGAACTCGACGCGCCTGTCCTCGCCTCCCGACATGGTCTTGTTCAGGTTCTCCATGGACTCGAGGAGTATCAGCTTGCCCCTGTTGATGATCCCGATCTTGCTGCACGTCATCTGTATCTCGTGGAGCAGGTGGGATGTCATGACCACGGTCAGGTCCTTCTCCTTGTTGAGCCTCATTATCAGGTCCCGGACCTCACGGGTGGCCACGGGGTCCAGCCCTATGGTGGGCTCGTCCAGGAAGACCACTTGGGGGTCCTTCATCAGCGTGGACGCTATGCCGATCCGCTGCTTCATGCCGCGGCTGAATGACTCCAATTTGTTGTCCGCCCATTTGCTCATGCCGACTATGTCCAGCATCTCGGCGACCCTGTTCTCCCTCTCCTCCTTGGGCTGGTCGTTTAGCCTGCCGATGTAGTCCAGGTTCTCCCAAGCCGTGAGCTCACCATACAGGCTGCTGTACTCGGGGAGGATGCTGGCTACTCTACGCACCTCCCTGGACTCCTCCACTACGTCGTGGCCCGCGACTATGGCCGTGCCCTTTGTGGGCACCGATAGACCCATGAGCATGAGGATGGTGGTGGTCTTCCCGGCACCGTTGGGGCCCAGGAAGCCGAACACCTCACCTTTCTTTACCTCCATGTCTAGCTCGTTGACGGCAATGAAGTCGCCGTAGGCCTTGGTTAGCTTCTGCGTCTCCACTATGTTCTCCATTCATCTTACCTCCGTTTGAACCTCTTGAAACCGAAGTACACGCCTATTATGGCCATCGCTGCCAAGCCGAAGCCAATGTAGCCCCAGGTGTTTGAGGCCTGGGTGGTCACCCTCAGGTCTATCTCATCGGATTCCAGCTGGTCGCTGTGGGCCTTCACTGTTAGGAGGTAGTCGCCGGCCACCGTGTCGGCGGGCGTGGTAACCTCCACAGTGAACGTCGTGGACCCCCTCGCCGCCAGGGATGATACCTGGGCCGGTGTGATGGTGGCCTCCCAATCGTCGGGGATGTCAGCCTCCAGGTACACTGTGGTCACGGGGGACTGGCCCTCGTTGGTTACCTTGACGGTGAAGCTGAGGGATTGCCCGATGGTCACCGTCTTGTACAGGGTTGACAGCTCCAGTCCCAGCTCGTATGAGCCGGCCACGTTGATGTTGAAGGGCAGGATAGTCTCTGCTCCGTCGTCTGACGCCACCGAGGCCACTAATGTGTAGGCTCCCGTCTCCACTGAGTTGGGGGGAGTCACCTTGAGCTTCACAGTGGTGGACTCGCCCGCCGCTATTATCAGGCTGGACACTTCTATGTCGTCTGAGATGAACACTGTCTTCCAGTTCTCGGGAACAGTGGGCACCGTCAGCAGGCAGAGTGCGTCCTTCTCGCCGGTGTTCCAGACGGCTATGGGGAAGTTGATGCTGTTCCCGGCCTCCACGGTGACGTCTGTGAATGTGCTGATGACCTCCAGCTCGCTGGTGGCCTCCGTGAGGCTGACGCCGAGTTCAAGGGAGTCTAGGACGCCGTCCTGGTCTGCGGCCTTAACGACTACATTGTAGTCGCCTGTCTGTGTGCTGTCCCCGGGCTCCATTACTATCGTGAGTGACACGCTGTCCCCCGGCTTCATGTAGAGGCTCTTAACGGCCATGTTTGTGCTCGTCTTGAAGGACACTGTCCAGCCGTCTGGCACCTCGGCCAATAGGCTCACTGTCTTATCCACCTCGCCGGTGTTCGAGACGGTGAGGGGCAGTTCGATGGTCTTACCCAGCTCCTCCGAGACGGATAGGTACGTGGACACGAGCTGGACCTCGTCTGTGCCTCTAACTGGCGTGATCTCGAATTCCAGTGAGTCCGCTGAGGTGCCGGTGGCTGTGAGGGTCACCGTCCCTGTACCGGTGGCTGACGCTGGAACCTTTATCTCCAGGGTCAGGGTCTGGCTTCCCGTGGCGAGCAGAACGGACTCGATCTCGCTCACCGAGTCGAGTATCCTCGTCTGCCAGCCCTGGGGGGCTGAGACGTTGAATGCTATGTTCTCCTCGGAGTCTCCCCTGTTGGTCACAGTGAACTGTAGCTGGAGTGTGTTCCCTGGGCTGGTGATCCTCTTCACGACGCTGGATGTTAGGCTGATGGTGTCCTCCATCTCGACATTGCCCATCTTTACTTCGTCTTGATCGGGGTCCTCCGTGGGGGCGAGCTCCACCTTCACGGTCTTCTCCTGGGTCACGTACCCTGTCTTCTCGAAGACCATGGTGTAGGTTCCGCTCAGGGACATCCGGAAGTAGCCGCTCGTGCTCGTGTACGCCGTAGCGGCGATCCCTCCCTTGCTGTCGTAGGCCCTCACCCGTACCCTGTAGATGGGGGAGCCGTTAGAATCGACGACGGTCCCGTGTATGTTTCCGTCCTCCGCCGCCTCCACCTGGAGGGGCGTGAGGGCCGTCAAGTTGAGCACTATGACGAGTAGCGTCATCGCTGTGAGTGTCCTGGTTCTAATCTTCAATTCGTGTCCACCATTGCAAGGGCAGAGCCTCTGAAACCCTATTAAGCGGTTTTTCCAGTTTACACCCAAATCTGATCAAAATTGGTGAACAAGGGGTGAGTGTCACCGGCCTGGGCTCACGAGGGGGTGTGTCCTAGGTCTTGGACAGGTATATCATTATGAAGGCTACGACCGTCGCCAGCATGTCCGGGATGAAGCTGAACACGCCGGTCCACAGAGGGTCGGGGCCCCTCATCAGGTGGAGCAGCAGCGGGTTGCTGGTCAAGGCGTAGACGAGCAGGACCACCGAGAGCCCCGCCAGTGCGAGGCTGAACTTGGACTCGTTCTCCCTGTACAGCCTGACGTAGAAGTAGGTGATGTACCCGTAGAGTACGATGTTCAGTGAGGAGATGACGATCCTGCCGACGATGTACGTCTCCATGATCCGCTCGAACTCGCGTATCTTCTCGGGCGACGTCTCGTTGAACCTGGGCCTGAACGGGGGCGGATTTCCCTCCATCGGCTGAGCGTAGGCGAAGGCGATGGCCTGGGCCATGATCACTGCGAGTATGATGAACGCGGTCGTCTTCCTCATCTGTCTGTCTCCCTCTCCAGCTTCTTCTTCACGCTGCCCCACATCTCATCGAAGTCACCCATACTGTCCAGCAGCTTCTGCGACACGAAGTACATTTTGCCGTAGCTGTTACCCGCGGACGTGATGAGGTCGTTGTCCTCAAGCACGTCCAGGTGGTGCTTCACGGTCCTGTAGTCCAGGTCAAGCAGTATCCTCAACTGGTTCGTGTTCATGGGCTGCTCACGGATGGCCTCGATGATGCGCCCCCTGTTCGCGCCTCCCCGCGTCCCAGTGAACAGCCACAGGAGCAGGTGCTTGAAGGTGCGGGTGGGCGGCGCCATGCGGGTTCTACCAAACGGTATCTACCAGCCTACAGGCTTAAAACTCTAGTTAAGGGATGTTCCAGTTTACACCCAAATCTGATCAAAATCTGGCTGAAC
>DASWLJ010000031.1:0-10729 GCA_036396185.1 Bathyarchaeia archaeon
GGTTTATCGTGACGCCGCCGTTGTGGGTCTCCGTGACCTTCGCGGAGTTGAACTGGAGGCCGCAGCCCACGTGGACCGCCATCCCCTGAGCCACGGGGTTGCCCCAGTACTTCACCATCCTCAGCTCGCCCTTGATCTCGCTGGTCTGGGCCACCGAGGGGTCGCTGGTCAGCATCAAGCCTCTGTCTAGGTCGGACGCCTCAATGTTCTTGAGGGCCAAACCCACCCGGTCCCCCAGCTCAGCCGTCTCGTAGTCCTCGTCGTTCTTCTGGATGCTCCGTATCTGAGCCGTCTTGGATGTGGGTAGAGCCATGAGCTTGTCGTGTTCATGTATTTGGCCGCGGTGGACCACGCCCAGGGCGACGGCCCCTACGCCACGGACGTTGAAGAAGTGGTCCACAATGACTGTGCCCGTCTCGGAGGCCGCCCCCAGCTGAACCTTCTCGGCCTCGGCCGCGAGGAACTCCCTCAGGTGGGGCAGGTCGTCCTCCACGACCTTGTACCCGTCCGCGACTGTGCCCCTGGTGAACCGCTTCAGCTGCTCCGGGGTGATGTAGTTACGTGGCACGATGATGCCGCCCTCGACTCCCAAGCAGTCCAGCATGACTATGGTCTCCCCGAAGGCCGCGTTTATCTGCTCCACCACAAGCACAGCGTAGTCGGCGAAGCTGGCCGCGTAGAAGAGGGATGCGAGCTTCTCAGGGTACTTGGAGGCCTCTATGAGGGTGAGGCTAGCGTCGCCTCTCTTAGCATTGTACAGGGTGACGTCTGACTCTGTACCCTTCTTTCCCAGCTCCCTGCTGTACCCTGGGCTGCCGAGGACGGACACGTTGAGGTTGGGCATGACACCGCATGGATGAGGGCGTAAAATATACGGGTTTCTGTCCAGGCACCCGGAGACGGTTATTCTAGTAAGCATAAAAAATTATGGTTTCATTAAAATGAGGAATAATCTTATATTCTGGTTCCGCGGATGGCATCGAGTGGACCCCATAACCAGCTCGGACATCGGCAGCTTACCATCCAGAAGCAGCCCTGAGGCTCTCTCGTCGGGGGCGCGCCTCTCCAACAGTCTGCTACCCCTGCTGGGCCTCAGCGACCCGAACTACGTCGCGTTCCGGGACGAGGTGGTCGCGGCTTTCATCGACAAGCTGAAGGCGGGCGTGGAGGTCCCCAACTACCCCCAGTTCAGGGACATGAACCAGATGTTCCTTGCGCTCATGGAGGGCGTCGAGAAGACAGACGGGGGGCTGGTCGCAGTCAGGAAGATCAGGGCGAAGCTGGGGGCAGGCATCCCCGAGGTGGAGGCGATCAAGGGAAGCGCCTCGGCGATCAGGGACGCCGCGGGCGTGGACAGGTTCAGGATCAAGGTCTGCGTCACGGGTCCGTACACCCTGGCCAGCCTCTTCCAGCTGAGGACGCCGGAGCTCATCGATGAGCTTGGCCGCGCCCTGGGCGACATCCTCGACAGGTCCATGTTCAGGGGCCGGTCCGCCGAGGTGGCCCACGTGTGCGTCGACGAGCCCGTGCTGGGATTCATGAACGACCCGCTCCTGGACTACGGGTCGGACGGAAGGGAGTCCCTCAGGAGGGCGTGGGACCACGTGTGCGGCGTCGCGACGGCCAAAGGAGCGGACACCAGTATGCACCTCCACAACACATCCGAGAACCTATTCTGGGAGGTCGAGCGCCTGGGCTCGGTCATGAGCCACGTGGGTGACCCCCTCTACGCACAGGAGTCTGTGAAGCGGAGGCTGGAAGAGACAGATAAGATGATCTGGGCGACGATAGGCGTCACGCAGTTCGACAACCTCATAGGCTACCACTACGCCGCGCAGGGCTACGGCGGAGACATGCCCGAGAAGATCGGTGAGACCTGGACGGGCATCAGGAAGGGGTCCGTTGACCCCTACATGTTCCTCGAGGAGCAGGCGGCCATGGAGAAGCGTCTGGAGACCATTTCAGAGTTCTTCGGCGCCGAGAGGATCGTCTACGCGTCGCCCGAGTGCGGCCTCAACAGCTTCCCCAGATACGAGGTTGCGATGGAGTGCCTGAAGAGGACCATGGAGGCCATCTCTGGCTTCAACGGTAAGCACCATGATTAAGGCGGCCAGGTTTACCCCATGCGCCTCGGGTCTCTCTGGTACCTCTCGTGCTCCTTGTTTTCTACCACGGCCTTGAGGTGCTGAACCACATCCCAGACCTCCGAGTAGCTTGTGTACAGGGGGATGGGGCTCAGCCTTATCGTTCTGGGGGGCCGGAAGTCCGGGACGACGCCTCGCTCCGCGAGGGCGACGCTGATGCGTTGGGCGTCGGCGTGCTCCACGGCCACGTGGCCGCCGCGTCTCTCATCCTCCCTCGGTGTGCCCACGCTGTAGCTGTAAGGAGGCTTCGATATCAGCTCGTCGACCAGGTACATCAGGTAGCCTGTGATCCTCAGGCTCTTCTCCCGAATCCGTTTCAGGCCAGCCTCGTGGACCATCTTGCTGGTGGCCAGCACGGGGGCCAGGGCCAAGCCTGTGCTCGTGCTGCTACCCAGGTGCCAGGCCTCGGCGTTCTCCGCTGGCTTGAACTTGGTCTGGAACATGAAGCGGTTGGTTTTACTGTTCCCCCACCAGGTGGGCAGCCCTGGGGCTGTGCCCCAGTGGCGCCTGTTGACGTAGAGGCCGGCGATGGCGCCTGTGCCTCCGTTCATGTACTTGTAGTTGCACCAGAGCGCGTAGTCGACGCCCCACTCGCTGAACCTGTGGGGCACGACGCCTGCGCTGTGGCAGCAGTCGTAGCCGACGACGACGCCGTGGCGGTGGGCGTCCTCGGTGACCCTCTTCATGTCCAGGAGCTGGCCGCTCACGTAGTAGACGCTGGGGAAGAGGGCGACGCTGATCTCGTCGCTCATGGAGTCCTCTATGTCCTTCTCCTGGATGGTGCGGCCGTCCCTGCTCTTCACAAGCACAAGCTCTTTGTCGGGGTCCCTGCCTCTGAGCCTTATCTGTCCGGCGAGGGCGTAGAGGTCGCTGGGAAAGTTGAGCTCGTCTGCGAGGATCTTGGTGCGTTTTCCCTTGGGGTTGTAGAAGGTAGAGACGAGGGCGTGGATGTTCGCGGTGGCTCCGGCGGTGAGGATGACCTCACCCGGTTCCGCGCCCACTATGCCTGCCTGGAAGTCAGCCGCCGCTTTGTCGATGCCGCTCCTCCTGCTGGTGAGGTCTCTCCACCTCTCAAGTTCAGCCACGGTCTCCGACTCGGCGTCCTTGGATAGAAGCCCGAGGCTGTTGCCGTCCATGTATATGATGGGCTTCACGCTTCGCCTCTTCCCGTCCAAGTCCAGGCATTCCTTGGCAGGGATGTAGAACCTTTCCTTGAAACCGGCTAGGGGATCATTCCTGTCCAGCTTCTCGGCGTACTCTAACCCAAGTTTATACTCCAAAGGGATCAGAGGAGGGGTAGCCTCCAGGCTAAATAACTTTTATAGCATCGCCTTATGGGCTTCAGAGCCGTGAGTAGGGTTTATACATTACACCCATGAACCCATATGTGATTAGTATGGGCAGGATTGCTAAGGGCGCCAAGTGCAGCATCAAGGGATGCGGCGAGGAGGCCGTTCGGTCCCTGGACGTGGGTAAGGTTAAGGGCGCGGGCCTCGACGTGGACGCCTCCAAGCGGGCGTACCTCTGCAAGGAGCACTACAAGGAGTTCAAGAAGGGAAACAAGAAGGACGCCCAGATAGAGAAGTGGCGCCACGGTATAGCCTAAAAAATTTTGGGGGTTTACCCCACGAACTTGGGCCTGTCCTGCAGGTGAAACGGGACCGGTAGCGGCCTGTACGGTTTTCCCTCGGTCTCCGAGACTATCTTATCCTTAATCTCGGCTACGCTCATCTCCACGGGCTTGGCGTGGCCTCTGACCCTGACGGGGAACCTGTCCTTGCCCTCCTCCTTCGCCCCGACCACGACTATGTAGGGTATCCACTCCTTCTCGGCGTCCCTGATCTTCTTGCCAACGGTCTCGTCCCTGTTATCCACGTCCGCCCGCACCCTGCTGAACCCGGCCCTGATCTGGTCGGCGTGGCCGGTGTACTCCGCGCTCACGGGTATGACGCGGACCTGGGTCGGGGCCAGCCACAGTGGCAGGGAGGGCTTCTTGCCCGCCTTCATGTCGAAGGCCGCCTTCTCCAGGAGCCCGTATATGCCTCGCTCTATGGCGCCCGAGGGGCTGCAGTGGAGGATGAGTGGGTGCTTCTGGGTGCCGTCCTCGTCCATGTACTTGATGTCGTAGCGTTCGCCGTTCTCCACGTCGATCTGGTCGGTGCTGAGGGCGCTCGCCTTGTCCAGGTTGTCAACGAAGTTCATGTCCCACTTGAGGATGAAGTAGAAGAAGCGCTCCCTCCACATCTCCACCAGCACGGGCTTACCGTGCTGCCGGACCAGGTCTACGACGAACTCCTTGTTCTCCTTCCAGAAGTCCTCCACCATCCTTATCGCCAGCTCGAAGTCCGACTTCTCGAACCCTATGCCCTTGAGCACGTCCCGGCTGAGCCTGAAGCGGCGCACGAACTCCTCCTTGGCCTGGGGCAGGTCGCGGCAGAAGGCGTGGACGTCGGGCATGGTGAAGGCGCGCAGCCTCCTCAGCCCGGTGAGCTCGCCCCTCTGCTCGCGGCGGAAGCTGTACCTGGTCATCTCGTAGATGCGCATTGGCAGGTTCCTGTAACTGATGGTGGCGTCGTGACTCATGAGGAACTGGCCGAAGCACGCCGCGAACCGTAGGAAGTACTGGGTGTCGTCGCTCTCCACCGTGTACTGCCTGGCCGGGAACCTGTTCATGTAGCTCTTCAGGCTGGGGTGCTCCAAGCTGTACATGAGGGGAGTCTCCACCTCCATGCCGCCGTACTCGTGCACCATGCTGGTGACGTACTCCTCCAGCAGACCCTTCACCATCCTGCCCTTGGGGTAGTACCTGAAGTTGCCTGGGTCAGAGGCGGGCTCGTAGTCCACCAGCTCCAAGCTCCTCATGAGGTCCACGTGTGGCGGCGTCCTGTCCACTGTGCGATCCTTCTCGTACTCGTATCCGCTGAATATCCTCAGCTTGTCGCGGCCCTTGAAGTCGAACTCGTCCAGGGGCCAAAGCTCTCCGTCAAGGTCCAGTATGTACCACTGGCTCCTTAGCTTCTCCTCGGCCCTCAGGGCCTCGGAGACAACTTCCTGCTTCTTCTCACTCATCTTTGGTCATCTCAGAGGAACAGGGGCTGCGCCACCAATGGCTCACGCTATCCAGAAGGCTTCCCAGAACAGCGGAGGAGCAACTAAGTCTACGATGGGCCTCTAGGCCTAGGCTGTTTGGCGGGACATCACCGCTTTCTCCTCTCACAACTTTGAAGGAGTCCTCCACATTTAATCTTTATGCATCAAAACGTGCGTCACGCCAGACAAAAAGTCAGTTAAGCATTTATCATGAGTGAATGTATCCTCGTTCATGGCCTTCATAGGCGTCAAGTGTGAAGCCTTCCCGTGCGACGACGTGGCCACAGGGAACTACCTGGTGCCGGGGATACGGGTGGACCCCCTGAGGGTCCGGGCCGTGATGATCTCCGAGGCATCACCCCCCGACGTGAAAGACTACTACTACGCTGAGGGCGACCCCCTCTTCCAGAGAACCACCGTCCAGGCGTTCAGGGACGCCGGGGTGGATGCCGGCTCCATCGGCGAGCTGCTAGGGATGGGGTTCTATTTCACCACGGCAGTGAAGTGCGGTAAGACAGGCTACGGGGTTAAGTCCGGAACCATCAAGGAGTGCAGCCTGCTGCTTGAGAGGGAGCTGGACGCGTTCCCCAACCTCAAAGTGCTGCTGCTCATGGGGGACGTGGCGATAAAGGCGTTAAACTACATATCTAAGAGGAAGACGGGCCGAAACGTGGTTCCGCCGGGCTCAACATACAAGATCAGGGGGAACACGTACTTCTACGGCGACATCAGGGTGTTCCCGTCCTACCTTCAGGCTGGCCCCAGCTTCTTCATAGAGCAGAGCAAACGCAGGATGATAGCCGAGGACATACGGGAAGCCATGAAGATACTAGGAGCCTGACCGCTTCCCACGTAGACGCGCTTCCCTTATCACGTAGCGGCCGCTCACGCCGTCCCAGGTCTTCTCGGCTTTGGAGACGACCACCTTCCTCCTGAACCATGGGGCGTCCAGCACCATGCTCTCGTACTCTCCGCCCTCCCCGCACGGGTCGACGCCGTAATCCTTGCTGAGGACCAGCAGTTCCTTCACCGCCGTCTCGTCAAGCCTCCGCCCGAGCCACGACTCGTCAAGCCCGTGTGCGGCGACGGCCGTGAAGATGGCCTTCATGCCCTTGCTCAAGACGAGCCTTAGGAGCTCCTCCCTGCCTCGCCCCCAGAGAGGGGACAGGTGGATGAGCCCAAGCTCACCGCATACGCGTTCAACGCGGTCCCTCTGGTAGCTGGACGCTATGGCGCCCGAGACGACGCCCTCGATGGGCAGCCCCTCCAGCGCCGCCTTGAGGTCATCCAGCTCCTTCTCCTTCTCGCCGGCCGTCCAAGCTTGGACCCACTGTTTGCCCCAAGCCTCAGCCTGGAGCCCCGCTGTGTCGACGTTGACCGTGTGGAACATGTAGCTGTCAGGGTTCTCCGACATCATAGTAACAAGGTAGGGGACCTTGTGGCCGTCCTCCTCGGCGAGCCTGGCAGCCAGCGTGCTGTCCTTGCCTCCGCTGAAGAGGGCCGCAACCCGCACATTAGACCACTACTGGGTTGTCGGGCCGCTGCCCGTTCATGGCCTTCCAGACGCCCTCCGCCACCTGGACGGCCATCCGCTGCATGCCCTCCAGGTTGCAGGCCCCGAGGTGGGGCGTCAGGATCACGTTATCCATCTTCATCAGTGGATTTTCTGGGCTGATGGGCTCCTTCTCGAAGACGTCGAGCGCCGCGGCCCGTATCTTACCGGACCTGAGGGCCCTGATCAGGGCGTCCTCGTCCACGACCATGCCACGAGCCATGTTCACCAGTATGACGCCCTGCTTCATGAGGCCCAGCTCCCGCTCACCGATGAGGTGTTGGGTCTTATCGGTACCTGGGACGTGAAGGCTCACGACGTCGCAGGACTTCAGCAGCTCATCCAGCTCCACCCATCTGATCCCCATCTCCCGCTCAGCCTCGGGCTTCCTGGTCCTGCTCCAGTAAACCACCTCGGCGTCGAATGCTCGCAGACGCTTGGCGGTGGCTGTACCGATCCTGCCCATCCCCACTATGCCCACGGTTTTGCCTGCCAGCTCAAGCCCTATGAGGTCGCCGTACTTCCGGTTCCACTGACCCGCGCGGACAGCCTTGTCCGCTGACACAACGTTGCGGAAGGCCGCCAGGGTCAAGGCGAGGGTCATCTCGGCCACAGTCACCGTCAACGCGTCGGGCGTGTTGCACACGACCTTGCCCAGCTCCTTAGCTGCCTTGAGGTCCACGTGGTCGCAGCCCTGGCCGTGGACCCCCACCGCCTTGAGCCTGGGGCTCCTCTCCATCATCTCCCGCGTGATCCTGATGCTGCCCCGGGTGATGAGGCCGTCCGCCTCACCTATCAGCTCCATGAGGTTCGCCTCATTGGAGCCGGGGGGCAGCTCGTAAACGTTTACACGCTTCTTCCTGAGGTACTCGACGCCCACGGCGTTGATGGGCTCCGTGACGATGACATTAAACCGTGTCATGAAAGGCACTGGAAGTATTGGACAACGAAAATGGTTAAGGGTTGAGGTCGCGTGTGGGCCTTCTCCTGCCGTGCCTGGGCTTCTTCTCGGGCTCCTTCTTGGCCCGGGTTATGATCTTGTCCAGGGTGGCCACGAGTCCGTCGAAGGCCTCCATGAGGCCCCAGCCCTCGTTCTCCGCGTTGAAGCTGACCTCGGGCCCCATGGCTCTAGCAGTGAGGCTGTACCTTGTGCGCTCGCCCTGGGTCCTCTGCTTCTTGACGGTGATCCTGACCTCGGTGATGCCCGGCTGCATCCTCATGCCCTTCATCACCACTCGGCGCACCTTCTCCTCGGCCACGGCCCTCTCGAAGAAGCTCTCACCCTCTATGCCCACGATGTAGACGGGCAGTATGTCCTCGCCCCTCAGATCGTAGACCAGCTGCAGCAGCTCCCGGGGCGTAATTATGCCTAGCACCCTGTCCTCCTCGTCCACCATGAGGCAAGCGCTCTTGTCGTTCCGCGTCATCTCCCTGGCCACCTGCAGGGCGCTGGCGTCCGAGCCCACCTTGAGGGGCTGGGTGTCCATCACGCCGCTCACCTGGCCCGGGAACCTCGGCACCTTCTCACCCACCCTGTCGCCCCGGGTGGTCTTCCCGATCGCCGTGACGAAGGCGTTGACTATGGTCTTGGCCGTGATGACGCCAACCAGTTTGCCGTCCCTGAGGACGGGCACGTGGCTTATCCCCCTGTCCAGCATCTCCCTGCGGGCCTGGGCTACGCCGTCCTCGGATGCGAGGGTGAAGACAGGCGACTTCATGATGTCCTTGGCGGCCACCGACTTGAGTTCGTTGACCTCGCTCAGAGCGTCCAGGAGGTCGGACTGGCTGATGATGCCCTGGACCTCCCCGCGCTCCACTACGGGCAGGGCCCTCACGTTGTTCTCCATTAGGACCTCCACCACTTCTATGACCGTGAACCCATCGTCCACGGCGCCCACCTGCTCCCAGATGGTCTCCACCTTGGTTTGCTCAGGCAGGTCGACGCCCAACAGGTCACGCACCGTCACGATGCCCATCCGGCCTCCGCCGCTGGCCACGGCCTCGTATCTGCCGGTGTCCTTGAGGTAGCCCAGCACCTTGCTCGCCTGGTCCTCGGGGCTGAACACGCTCCCCGGGTTGTGGATGAGTTCGGCTATCTCAGTCTCGGCTAGCTCTACAAGTGTCTTTGTCAAGATCAGAAACCCGAGAAGATATTGGGGAGCAGCATGATAAATAGGTATCACCTCCCCTGTCACAAGGTTTAAACGAGTCACGGCGACCCCCGAGGGTATCACGCCATGTGCACCCTCATAATCCTCTACAAGCTGCTCGATGACTACCCCGTGATCGCCCTCCACAACAGGTACCTGGGCAAGGACACCGTCGAGCTGCCTCCCAGAAGGATCGGTGACATCGTCTGCCCCATAGACGTGGCCTCAGGGGGCACATGGATAGGGTTCAACGGGAGGGGGCTGCTGCTGGCCATCACCAACCAAGAGACCCAGACCCTGGAGAAGCCGGGCCGCAGCAGGGGCCTCCTGGCCCTGGACATACTCAGGGACTGCGGCACGGCGGAGGAGGCTAAGGACTTACTCCTCGACCCCGGAACCAGGGCGCTCTACAGGACAGGCAACTTCGTCGCCTTGGACGCCGAGACGGGCCACCACGTGGTCTGGGACGTGGACACCTACCACTACGTGGTCAGCCCCGGGTTCTACTCCGTGGGCACGGTCACGGTGGTCCCGGGCGTTCAATGGGGCGAGAGGAGCCGCAGCATATACAAGAGCTCGGAGAGACGCGTGGCCAGGGCCCATGAGCTGCTGGACGGCTACAAACCGCGGAGCATCGATGAAGCCATCGAGACCATGATGAGGGTCTCCGCCGACCACGCCCACGGTAAGACGGAGTCCAGCATATGCTGGCACCACCCGGAGTTCAGGCAGACCAGCAGCACACTCATAGCCCTCGGGAAGCAACCCAGGGTCTACTACTGCCCAGGCAACCACTGCGAGAGCCCATACACAGACTATAGTTAAAATCATATCACCCGACAACCCTATCTCTGTTGTCGCACTACCTGATTCTAGGTGAAAGCCTTGAGCCGGATAGGTCTGCTCCTCCCATCAAGCAACACCACAATGGAGCCCGACTTCGTCAGGATGGCGCCGGCGGGCGTCACGGTCCACTCGGCCAGGATGCTGCTGGAGGACGTGACCCCCGAGAGCCTGGAGAAGATGGCCGGCGAAGCCGAGATTGCTGCGAAGCTACTGTCCACGGCGGACGTTGACCTCATGGTCTACGGCTGCACATCAGGCAGCCTCATCAGAGGCGTGGAGTGGGAGGCGAGCCTAGTCAACAGAATAGAGACGGCCTCAGGCACACAGGCTGTCACCACAGCGGGCGCCGTGGTGGAGGCCCTCAGAGCCCTCGACGCCCGAAAGATACGGGTCTTCACGCCCTACACGGACCCTGTCAACCGGCTTGAGAAGGCGTTCCTGGAGGCCCAGGGCTTCCATGTGGCCTCCATCACGGGTCTGGGCCTCGTGGACAACCTGAAGATCGGGAGAGTCACGCCGGCGGAGATAGAGAGGCTTGTTGACCCGGGGCCGGCGGCCGACTGCCTGTTCATCAGCTGCACCAATCTCCCCGCTACACCCCTCATCCAGACCCTGGAAGAAAAACACCGGAAACCCGTGGTCACCAGCAACCAGGCCTCCATGTGGGCCGCCCTCAGAAGGCTCGGCAAGCCGGGCGTCGAAGGCTACGGTGCATTACTCAGAAAAATATAGTCAGTTAGAAAAACAGGAATTCCCAGCCACTGGGACAGAAAAATGGGAGGCTAGATCTCCTTGCCGGCCTTCTTCTCCTTTGCCAGCTGGTAGACCTTGTATGCGGTGCCCACGTCCTGTATGGCGAGGCCCGTGGCCTTGAAGACGGTGATCTCGTCGGGCTTCTCCCTCCCCGCCTTCTTCCCCGCGACTATGGTGCCCAGCTGGGCGTAGAT
>DASWLJ010000032.1:0-9461 GCA_036396185.1 Bathyarchaeia archaeon
ATATGGGCACTCTCTTCTTCAGCTCATCGATTATGTAGCGGCACGCCTCGAAGCCCTCGTCCCTGTGCCCCGCCGAGACACCTATGAAGACTATGTTGTCGCTCACCTCCAGGTCCCCGTACCTGTGGACGACCTCGATCCTGTCTACACCATACCTTTCCTCGACTTCACCCACGATGGCCTCCAGCTGGGCCCGGGCCATGCCCTCGTAGACCTCGACGCTCATCCTGCTTATCGGCCTCCCGGCTGAGGCGTCCCTCACGGTGCCCACGAAGGTGACGACGCAGCCGCTGCCCCTGGTCTTGAGGCTCCTGTGGAGGCCGCCCACGTCGAAGTCCTCCCTCTGAATCCTGATCAACTCAACCACCGCTCACCGGGGGGAAGAACGCCACGTCGTCCCCTTCCAATATCACCCTGTCCAGGGCCGGGAACGCGCCGTTCACGGCCACCAGCACCTGCTCCCTGCGCGCAATGCTCTCGTAGAGGCCCCGGACGTGCTCCCTGATCCCCTGCACCGTGGTGCCCTCGGGCACATCCAGCCACTCCTCCTGCTTGCCCGTCGCGTCCCTGAAGCTGGCGTAGTACCTCACCCTGACCCTCACGCTACTCCCTCCAGTAGGGCCGCCTACGGGCGACGGCCTCCCTGAACGCCTCCTCCAGCCGCTCGGGTGGCGCGCCCTCGCGGATGAGGCTCACGAGGGGTACGAGGTTGTCGTCCCTCATAAGGCATGCCTTGAGGCGGCCGTCGCTGGTCACCCTGAGCCTGGTGCAGTAGGCGCAGAACACGCTGTTGTGCATGGGCCGGACCACCTCCACCCGGGCGCCGCTCCTCAGGTGGTACACCTTCCTGTGGTGCATCTCCCGCTCCACGACCCTCTCCGCCTCCCTCTCCAGCCTCCTCTCCAGGGGCGTCAGGTCGTAGTGCAGGCGGTCGTAGTGCTCCGCCCCGTGCTCCAACTCCTGGAACTCTATGAGCTGGAGGACCGCGCCCACGCCCCTGCTGTAGTCTGTGAGGGCGGGCACCTCGGAGTCGTTCACGCCCCTCATGACCACCATGTTGATCTTCACCGGGTTGAGGCCGCACCTGACGGCCTCCTCGATCCCTCGCCTCACGGCTGACCCTTCATCCACTCCTGTGATCTTCATGAAGCAGGTCGGGTCGAGTGTGTGGAGGCTCACGTTGACCCGGTCCAGCCCGGCCTCCTTCAGCTCGCAGGCCCTCCCCGGTAGGAGGGACGCGTTGGTGGTCATGGACACCTCCTCCAGGTAGGGAGCGATCCTCGCCACGATCTCCGCCAGGTCGCCCCGGATCATGGGCTCCCCGCCCGTGAGCTTCACCTTCCTTATACCCAAGCCGGAGGCCACCCTGACGATGGTCTCCACCTCCTGGGCTGTCATCTCCCCGTGGGGGTCGTGCTCCCCCTCCCTGTGGCAGAAGAAGCAGTCGAAGTTGCATCTCTGCGTCAGGCTGATCCTGAGGCTGTTAACAGGCCTGTCATAGGGGTCCGTGAGCTGCGTCAATGGCGTCGGGCTTCCTGTGATGCTTTCCCGATCTGTTATGCACGGGTGGATATATCGGTGTCGAATCAACTGGGACATAAAGCCGACATGTATAAATAAACCATTCGCCTTTGTTTGGGCATGTCCAACCTGGCAGGATTCAAGATCAGCAGAAACGTGATGATCGTAGCGGCCGTCATCGTCATAGCGACGACGGGGGGCCTATACTGGTACCTGACGAGGCCCGTGGAGAAGGAGAGCCTCATAGTCTCCACCACCACAAGCCTCTACGAGACAGGCATCCTCGACGTGCTGAAGACGCGCTTCGAGGCCAACAACCCGAAGTACAACGTGAGCTTCATCAGCCAGGGCACCGGCCTCGCCATAGAGACCGCGAAGAAGGGTGACGCAGACCTGATACTGGTCCACGCCCCCTCCTCGGAGCTGGCCTTCATGGAGTCGGGCTACGGAGTAAACCGGAAGATATTCGCCTACAACTTCTTCATAATCGTGGGCCCCGCCGACGACCCCGCAGGGGTCGAGGGTCTGGGGCCCGTGGAGGCGATGCTGAAGATCAGGGAGGAGGGCCTCGCGGGGAACGCTCTGTGGGTGTCCAGGGGCGACAACTCTGGCACCCACGTCAAGGAGAAGGCCCTGTGGACGTTGACGGGGCTCAACCTCGACGAGATCAAGCTGGAGCCCGCGGGCGGCTCCGAGGGCACATGGTACATAGAGGCGGGGGCAGGCATGACCGCGACGCTGCAGCTGGCCAACGAGAAGGATGCCTACACGCTGGCTGACGTGGCCACCTACCTGAAGAACGTCAAGAACGGGAACATCCAGCTGGAGCAGATAGTCGGCTCGGGGGAGGAGACCCTGAACGTTTACAGCGCCATCGTCTGCAAGCCCGACAAGAGCCCCAGGGGCATGTTCGAGGGCTCTATGCTGTTCGTCCAGTTCCTGGTGAGCGGCGAGACACAGGCCATGCTGGAGACCTACGGCGAGGAGGAGTTCGGCGCGACCCTGTTCAATCCCTGGGTGCCCGAGCTGGCCAACCCGGGCAGCGACATCGTCGAGTGGGTGGAGGAGCAGGCCTACTTCGACGGCTCCGAGTGCCCGACCCTGTACAGGCACCAGGCGGGGAACCTCTACCGTTAAACCTTTTCAACTATCCTTTATCTGTGATCACCCATGAGCTGGACCCCCATCATCGAGGGCGTATCTGAGGCCGTACGGCTGATACTGTCAGCGGACAAGACGGTCATAGAGATCACGCTCAGAAGCCTCCAGACCGCCGGCTACGCCACCCTCATGGCGTCCCTAGTCGGCGTCCCCCTTAGCATACTCATAGCCACGGTGGAGTTCCGAGGGAAAGGGACGATCAAGTTCCTGTTCAACGCCATGGTGGGGGTCCCCACCGTCACCCTGGGCCTCTTCCTCTACACCCTCTTCAGCAGGAGCGGGCCTCTGGGCTCCCTGGGGCTCCTCTACACGGTTCAGGGCATGGCCCTGGGCCAGGCCGTGCTCATCCTGCCCATCCTCGTGAGCTTCACGGTGAGCGCCATAGAGAGCAAGGGCAACGAGCTCAGGGACCTGGCCAGAACCCTGGGCGCCTCCGAGTACGAGGCCAGCCTGGTTGTCGTGAGGGAGGCGTACAGCGGCGTCACCCTGGCCCTAGTCTCAAGCTTCAACAGAGCCTTCGCGGAGCTGGGTATAGTCACCATGCTGGGGGCCAACATAAGGGGAGTTACCAGGGTGCTGACGACCGCCATAGCCCTGGAGACGGCTAAGGGTGAGCTGGGCCTCAGCTTCGCCCTCAGCTTCATCCTCCTCGCCGTTGTGCTGGCCCTGAACTACATTATCGACTTTTTTAGGAGGGCAACCCAGTGAGCCTCTACAGCCTCAAGGGCGTGTCCAAGGTGTTTGGCTCCGTCAGAGCCCTCGACTCCGTCAACCTAGATGTGGCTGAGGGTGAGTGCCTCGGCGTCATAGGTAGGAGCGGCGCCGGTAAGACCACCCTTCTGCGGGTTCTCGCTGGCTTGGAGAAGCCAACCGCGGGCGCCGTGTCATTCAGGGGAGAGCCGTTGTCGGCCCCCACTGTCCGGGAGCTGAGGCGGAGGGTGACAATGATCTTCCAGAGCCCACTGTTTCTGGAGGGGAGCGTCTACACCAACATAGCGTACGGCCTTAGGCTCAGAGGAGTCCCGGATACAGCTATAGATGACAAGGTGGAGGAGGTCCTCGGGAGGGCTCGGCTCCCCGGCTACGGTGGACGAGTGGCCCGCAGCCTGTCGGGTGGGGAGCAGCAGAGGGTTGCTCTCGCGCGGGCACTGGTGCTGGACCCCGAGGTGCTGCTGCTCGATGAGCCTACCTCCAACCTGGACCCGGCCAACGCGAAGATCATCTCGTCCGTCATAGAGGAGGAGGCCAGGGGCAGGACCGTTGTGTTATCCACCCACGACCTCGACATGATCAGGAGGCTCACCTCCAGAACCGTCCACATGGACGGGGGCGCAGTCACGGAGGAGGGGGCGCCCACGGAGATCGTGTCCATCACCAGGCTCACGGAAAACATATTCACGGGTGCGAGCACCATGGTGGACGGAGTGGCCAACGTGGATGTGGGGGGAACAGTCATCAGGGTCGCCGCCGAGCGGACCGGCAGGACGACCATCCACGTTAAGCCCGAGGACATAATCGTGTCCGAGGGGAGGGTCGTCACCAGCGCTAGGAACCAGTTCAGAGGAACCGTGGTGGGCGTGGAGGACCACGACGGCATCGTGGTCCTCAGGGTGGACGCGGGTCAGGTCTTCGCGGTCCACGTCACGAGGAACAGCTTCAGGGAGATGGGCCTCAACATCGGCAAGGAGGTCTACATAAGCTTCAAGGCCACGGCGGTGCTGGTGCTGTAGCCGGGGAACCTATAATAGCTGCGGTACGACGAGTGAGTCTGACATGGAGCGCCCAGTGAAGTTCACAGTGTTTCCGCCCATGAACGCGGACAGCTGCAGCGACGGCTGCGCCGTAAGCTGCACGAGCTGCTCAAGCTGCGGCTTCCAGGAGACCAAGCAGGAGCGCTTGGACGACCTGTTCTTCGCCTTGGAGGAGGTAGGGTACAAGCTGGGACGCAAGTTCGTGGTTGAGTTCATCGACACGGGCTCCGCGCTCTACACCATAGAGCGCCTCAACATGCTGCTTGTGCCCAACGACGAGCCAACAGTGGACGGCGAGACCTATGGGGAGTTCATGAACGTCGCGGCCCCCGTGATAGCCGTGGACAACCATATCCTCTTCATGGGGGAGTACCCCGGCAAGGAGGAGCTGGAGAAGGCCGTCCACGAGGCCTTGGGCTAGCCCTCTTCCTTCATCTTCTGCTCCAGGGTCTTCAGCTCGCCGTGCTCGCTGATCCTTATGCGGGTCGCCAGGCGGACCGGTATACCGATCTGGCGGAAGAACCCCATGAGGCTGGCGCCGTCCAGCGTCTGCTTGACCTTGCCCTGGTTTATGGCGTCCACCAGGAGCTTCTCCACCTGGGGCATGGCCTGGGGGTACTGGGCCTTGGCCGCGTTCCAGACCTCCCAGGCCCGGTCCCCGAAGCGCCTGCCCAGTATCTCGTCGTGTGTAGGCTCCTTGGCCGGCTCGGGCTTATGCTCCTGACCCTTGATCTGCTTCAGCAGCATCTGCCGCTGCATCTCCATGAGCCGCTTCTGTTTAAGCCGCTCCAGTTCGTCGTCCATGGTTATCGGCCTGCAAATGACATAGCCCTAGTCATGGGATTTATCCTTTCCTGATGCTAGGGCCTGACGCCGCTGATCCTTATGCTGTTGAGGATCACAAGCAGGGTGAGCCCCACGTCGCCGAGGACGACGGCCATCCACAGGGTTATGGCCCCCATGGCCGCCAAGGCGACGATCAGCAGCTTCACAAGGACGCTGGCGGCGATGTTCTGATGCACGGTCGAGACAGTCATGGACGCAAGCCGCTGAAGGTACCCTATGCGGCTCAGGTCGTCCTCCAGCAGCACGACATCGGCCGTCTCAAGGGCTATGTCGCTGCCCAGGCCGCCCATTGCGACGCCGACGTCGGCCGCAGCCAGGGCGGGGGCGTCGTTCACGCCGTCCCCGATCATGACCACCGGCCCATAAGTTTTCAGGCCCTCCACGACATTCACCTTCTCGTCGGGCAGCAGGTTCGCGTGGTACCCGTTGAAGCCCAGCTGCTCAGCTATGGCCCGGGCGGTGTTATCGTTGTCCCCCGTGAGCATCTCCACCTTCATGCCGCGGCTACGCAGGAGCTGGACGGTCTCGCGGGCGCCGACGCGGCTCTCATCCATGAGGCTGATGAGGCCGATGACCTGCGAATCCATGGACAGTATCACGGTGGTCTTGCCCATGCTCTCCAGCTCCAGAAGCGTGCCCCCCGGGTAGTCCACGTGGTTGTCTGAGAAGAGCCTCTGGCTCCCGATCCTGTAGAGCGTCCCCCCTATCGTCGCCTCAACGCCTTTCCCCGTCTGGCTCCTGAACTCGGTGGCCCTCGGGGGCTCAACGCCCTCCATCGCTGCCCGCTCCCTTATGGCGTAGGCGATGGGGTGCTTGCTGTTCTCCTCCAGGGCGGCGGCCACGCTGAGAAGCCTGCCCCTGGGCACACCCATGGGGATGACGTCTGTCACCACAAGCCTACCCCTCGTCAGGGTGCCCGTCTTGTCGAAGGCGAAGACCCTGGCCCTGTTCACCTGCTCTATGTATGTGCTGCCCTTCAACAGAACCCCGTTGCGGCTGGCACTGGTGATGGCCGACACCATGGCCACGGGCGTCGCTATTGTGAGGGCACAGGGGCAGCCGATGACGAGGAGCACCAGGGCGCCGTAGATGCTGGGTATGAGCGGCCGGCCCAGGAGGAAGTACGGGACGGCTGCTACGAGCACAGCGAGCCCGATTACGAGGGGCGTGTAGTATCTCGCGAACCTGTTGACGATGGTCTCCGTGGGGCTCCTCCTCTCCTCGGCCTCGTGGACCATGCGCAGGATGCTGGCCAGCATGGTCTCCGATGCGGCCCTCCTGGTCTTCGCCGCCACCACGCCGTCCAGGTTCATGGTTCCGGCGTAGACCTCGTCCATCATCCGCTTCTCCACGGGCACCGACTCGCCTGTGATGGTTGACTGGTCCACTGTGGTCTCGCCGTCCACCACGACGCCGTCCAGGGGTACCCTGTCCCCGGGGCGCACTATGAACACCTCACCCGGCATAACCTCCTCCACGGGGACCACCACCTCGTCGTCGCCCCTCCTGATGACGGCCACCTCGGGCCGGAGCTCCATGAGGGCCTGGACGGCGTGCCTGGCCCTGTCGGTGGCCAGCACCTCAAGTCTCAGGGATATGCTGAATAGGAACACGACCAGGGCACCCTCCTCGTACTGGCCTATGAGGGTGGCCCCTATCGCCGCTATCGTGACGAGGAGATTGATGCCTATGCTACCCTTCATGAGGCCCCTCAGGCCGCTCTCGGCCAGCGGGTAGCCGGTGTACGTCATGGCGCCGATCAGCAGCAGCTGAGGAGCGGGAGGGTAAAGGCCAAGGTGGTTCAGGATGACGCCGACGGCGATGACGGCCCCAGAGGCTATGAGCTTGCCCCAGACCACTCTCTTCTGCTTGTGCTCGTGTCCGCAGGCTTCGCAGCTGTCACCATGGGCTTCCTCGCAGACAGCGCAAGTTGGCTCTTGGACCGCGTCGCAGGATTCACAGCCTGGGCTGGTTTGATGCCCGTGGCCGCGGTCGTCGTATGCGTGGCGATGACCCTCGTGTCCGTCGTTGTCGCTGTCTTCGCTCATGTGAGCGGCACTCAGATTCCCCAAGTACGAGCATTTATTAAGGTAATGCTACAGGAGCGCAGAAAATTATTAGTAATTAATAAATCTAAGGTACGAAATTATTAAACCATGGTTGTTATAAGCGTCAGCCTGACGCCTGAACTCCTTGAGCGCCTAGACGAGTTCGTGACAAGGAGCGGGTACAGCAGCCGCTCAGAGGCGCTTAGGCTGGCCATCAGGGACAGCCTGACCCAGTACAGCCTCCAGGGAATGCAGAGGGGCGCCGTACTGGCCACTGTCACCATCATAAGCGAGTCTGAGCAGATGGAGAGCCACATAGGCGTGATGAGCCTGAGGAACAAGTTCGAGGACCTCATATTCGGCAACATGCACCTCCACATAGAGGAGGGGCTCTGCATTGAACTGTTCCTGGTGAAGGGGGAGACCGAGAAGGTGATGGACTTCGTCTCTAAGGCCAAGGCCGTGCGGGGGGTGAGGGAGGCCAACTACACCTTGACCCCCATGGAAAAGTGACGGAGACGCCGAGTTACCCCCCTGCACCCTCCAGGCCCACGCATAGTGCTTCAATTAAAGGATTTTAGCTTCCAAGTTTTTTGCGGTTAAATAATAGTTAATATACTGTTTTTAATCTACGATACCTTTAAGGAAGAGGAATGTCCAGCAACCAACAGTACAGCGTCCTAGGGAAGGACACTCAGCGCAAAGACGGCTTGGCCAAGGTCACGGGAGCCGAGAAATTCGCGTCCGACCTCAGCCTACCGGGCATGCTTCACGTTAGGATACTGAAGTCGGAGCGCCCCCACGCCGCCGTGAAGAGGATCGACGCGGCTGAGGCGGAGAATATGGGGGCGATCGTGCTCACGCCCGACGATGTCCCGGATGTCCGCTTCTGCCCACGCCTGGTGAGCACGCCCGACGCCACGTACAAGGACTGGCGGGTCCTCACCAGGAAGCCGGTGTACGTGGGCGAGGCCATCGCGGCCGTGGCGGCCGAGACGGAGGAGCTGGCTCAGAGGGCCCTAGAGGCCATCAGGGTGGAGTACGAGCCCCTCCAGGCCTACTTCACGGTCGAGGACGCCTACAGGGACGGCTCCACGCAGATCCATGAAGACATCCTGTTGAAGGACTCGACCCTCAAGGTGCAGAACAACATAGCCTGCACGCTGGACCTGACGGAGGGCGACGTCGATGCAGCGTTCAGGGAGAGCGACGTCGTCCTTGAGAGAAGCTTCCGCACCAACAGAAGGTACCACGACCAGCTGGAGACCAAGGCCGTGCTGGTCAAGCCGGACATCAACGGAGGCGTAACGGTGTGGAGCACCACCCAGACCCTCCACAACAGCAGGCTGCTCCTCCACGAGGTCTTCGGCCTCCCCATGGGCAAGATCAGGGTCATGAAGACCCCGCTGGGGGGGAGCTTCGGGAGCAGCATACAGGTCAACACGGTGACGCTGATAGCCGTGGCCATGGCCCTAAAGACCAGGCGGCCCGTGAAGATACATTTCACCCGCGAGGAGGACATCCACGATCACTGCAGCTACAGCATGGTCTTCAAGCTGAAGCTGGGGGCAATGAGGGACGGCCACCT
The DNA here is from genome assembly GCA_036396185.1 of Bathyarchaeia archaeon. Taxonomy (GTDB): domain Archaea; phylum Thermoproteota; class Bathyarchaeia; order TCS64; family TCS64; genus RBG-16-57-9. Next base: position 8,916 of record DASWLJ010000032.1, read on the forward strand.
CGTGGGTGGCCACCTGGACGCCTGGCTGGACCTGGGGAGCCACCAGATCCAGGCATACCCGCTCCTGGGCTGCATGGCGGGCTGGTGGGTCAGCCTCTACAAGCTCAAGGCCAAGAGCTACAGCGGCAAGGCAGTGTACACCAACAAGACCCCCAGCTGCGCCTTCAGAGGCTACGGGAACCCGCAGGTGAGTTGGATGGTGGAGACCATGATGGATGAGCTCGCCGAGAAGCTGGGCGTAGACCCCCTCGACTTCAGATTGAAGAACTACGTGGGCAAGGGCGACCTGTTCTGGGGCCAGGGCCCAACGGTCAAGTCCATCATACAGAGCTGCGGCGTCGAGGAGATACTCAGGAGGGGTGCCGAGAAGATCGACTGGTACAACAGGCCCGACGCGGGGACCCAGACGGGCAGGTACAGGAGAGGCGTCGGGATGGGCCGCGGCTACCACACGAGCAGCGCAGGCGCCCCCGTGCCCGGCACGGTCATCGACTTCAGCGGCGCGTTCCTCAAGCTCAACGAGGACGGGACCCTCGACTACGTGAC
>DASWLJ010000033.1:0-2652 GCA_036396185.1 Bathyarchaeia archaeon
AACCAAGAGCGTGGAGCGAATGGCGGACCACGCCGTCAACATCGCCCAGAACCGGCTTGAGCTCACCCTGAGCACAATGGACTCCGAGCTCTTGGACGAGCTTCAGAGGCTGAGCTCCTTCGCGCTGAGCGTCTTCGAGACCAGCATGGATTCCGTGTTCGACGAGGACTACATGGAGGCCGACAATGTGCTGGAGAAGGCCCAGCAGGCCAGGAACATGGAGGCCGAGGTCATCCACAAGATCGTTAAGCACGCGTCACCCGAGGAGGTCCCTGCCCTGAGGCTCATCGTTGAGAGCATCCTCCGCACGGCGGAGTACGGGGCTGACATTGCCGAGGTGGTCCTCAACATGACCGTGAAGGACGCCGTCACGGAAGTCTAGCCCTCTACCTGGGCTGCTGGGCCGTGGTCGGCTACCACCTGCTTAGAAAGAGGAGTTAGTGGATCTCTACGCTTCTGATGTACGCCCCGTGCCAGTTGTGGTACCAGATGGCCCCGGTGTACTGGTTCACGCTCAGCATCCCGGTTACTACTCCTCCCCTCATAGTGTGTATAGTGTAGTACCCGTAGAAGGGGTGGGACTCCTCGGCCTCCGTGCCCGGGTAGACCCTGTCCAGCCAGCCCTGGGCTATGGCCAGGGCTTCCTCCTCGTCCACTGTGGGCGGGCCGTAGCCTCCGCCCATCATGCTTGGGCCCATCATCCCGCCGTGGCCGTACTTGGTGTTCCACATCATGTTGGGCCCGTACTCAGGGTATATCCGCCCCGTTGACCTGTCTATGAGCATCTCGAAGGCGCCGACGCCCGTGGACTCCTCGTAGTAGATGACGTAGAAGTTGTACTCGAACTCCATGACCTCGTCCACCTCTATGTCAGGGTTCCCAAAGCCGTCCCTGTATCTCTCAGCCGCCTTCACTGCGTCGTCGATGTTCAGCCCCCTCCCCGGCAAGACGCCCATAACCAGGGCTCCAGCCAGGGCTCCGAGCAGAATGAGGGCCGCGGCGACGAAGTACCGGCTTCCGTTCACCGTTTCAGCCTCCTCACCAACTCCTCGTACTCCTCGGCGGTTATCTCGCCCCGTGCGAGCCTAATACGGGCGACCTCTAGAGGGTCTTCCCTCACAACGCGCCTTCTAGGCCTGAACCACGCGTAGGCTAAGTAGCTTAAACCGGCCAACGCTAGAAACCAGAACCACATACCCCATCCCATCCACCAGGTGCCCATCATGGCGCCGTTGAAGACGCCAAACGGGCCGCAGAGAGACAGCGTCACGCACAACTAAGGGAGCCGCGGGTCATAAACAGTTGCCAGGCATTGAGAACCTTTTTTAAGCCCCCTAGCCTTGGAGAGTATCCTGCGGGACCGTGGTCAAGCTTGGTACGATACGCGGTTCGGGACCGCGTGATCCCTGGTTCAAATCCGGGCGGTCCCACCACCCATCAAAAACATCCACTGAATCACGCATTTACGCTGATGCGACCCGAAAAACATCCACATTCTACCCTCCCACGGTCATATCGACCAGATCGTGGCCTCAACCAGCAAGTGTTAAAGGCTCAGCCTCAGCGATATCAGTTGATATCTCATGATTATTCTCACCGATGAAACCAGGAGGCTCATAGCCGACCTGGAAAAGGGCATCGATAAGAAGCGGATGCAGGTCAACTGGGAGCGGATGGCCGAGTTCTCCCCCATCCACAGCGGGAGCCCCCAGGAGACGCAGGCCATGGAATTCATCAAGGAGAGGCTGGAGGAGTACGGCCTGGAGCCAAGGCTCCACGCTTTCGAGGCGTACATCAGTGACCCCAAGTATAGCAGCCTCAGGATCACCCACCCGATCAAGATGGAGGTCCAGTGCACGCCGTACAGGCAGGTGGGGACGACCACCCCTGAGGGCTTCGAGGCGGAGATCATATACGTGCCGCCAGAGGAGTTGGGTTACGCCGAGTGCAGCGGGAAGGTGGTGCTATGCGAGCAGAAGACTACCGGCGACTGGATGGGGCTCCAGGCAGGATTCCTCCTCCGACTCCAGAGGATGGGCGTAAGGGGACTCGTGGTGATCGAGCAGGACGACTACATGCCCACGGTTGTCCACCAGAGAGCCGACTTCAGCGTAAGCGGCAGCCCCACCCCGGAGAACATCAAGGACATACAGACCATACCCGCCATACTCCACATCAGCAACAGGGACGGCCAGGCCCTCAAGAAGCTGGTTAGGCAGGGTGGAGTCAAGGCTCATATCATCAGCGTCATGGACACGGGATGGAAGAAGCTGCCCATACTGGAGGCCGAGGTCAAGGGCACGGTGGAGCCCAACAAGTTCATGCTTGTGAACGCCCACGTGGACACGCCGCCCTTCAGCCCAGGCGCCGTGGACAACCTCTCCGGCGACACGGCTGTCCTGGAGATTGCTAGGCTCCTAAACAAGCATAGGAGCATACTACGCCGCAGCGTTAGGTTCGCCTTCTGGACAGGCCACGAGATAGGGCGGTACGCGGGGTCGACGTGGTACAACGACGCCACATGGATGGAGCTGAGGCACCACTGCTTCTGCAGCTACAACATCGACAGCCCCGGGGTGGAGGGTGCCACCGAGTTCAGGGACATCCAGATCACAGAGGTCATGGACGCCGCCCTAGATGCCGTCAAGGCCG
>DASWLJ010000034.1:0-6697 GCA_036396185.1 Bathyarchaeia archaeon
CCACGGGGTTGAACGTGTCGGCTCCCAGCATCTCCAGCACCTTGGCGCCGGCCGGGTTGGCGTGGCCCGCGAAGATGCTGAGCTTGAACACCACGTCCCTGGGGATCATGCCCCTCTTCCTGAGTTCACTCAACGCGTAGAGGCCGCACTCGCCCACGACTAGGAACCCCTTGAAGCCCAGCTCGATGCTGTGCCGTATGTCGTCCACGACCTCGATGAGCCCCTTCATGCCCCTGTACCTGATGCCGCAGAGGCCGCCCTCAGGGGTCGCCACCTGCCGCCCCGTGTCCCAGAGGGCTCTGGGCCCCGGCGTCAGTATGACCTCCAGCTTGGCGTCGTGGGCCACCTGGGCGAACTCCTCAAGCTCCGCGTCGCCGAGGAGCGTGGAGCCCATCACGGTGCCGATGAGCCTGTGGACCGGCACGCCCCGCCTGTCCATCTCGTCCACCAGGGCCCTGAGCACCGAGAGGTTCTCGACGCCGGATATCTCGATGCGGTAGTTGGCCCCGTCGGGGAAGGTTACCTTGGAGGAGGGGAGCCCGTAGGCGTCGCCCTCGGGAAGCCCTATCTCGGCCAGCATCCTGGCCGTGTCCTTGAGCATGGTACTCCGGGAATAGGTTTAGTCTCTAACTATATTAAATACTCCAGCAGAATCGAGGCGCAGTGACGCTGCGCTCAACGTGATATTTTCCGCTTACCTCATTGAGCGACCGGAAGCAAACAGGTCGCTTGTATGGAATTAACAGAGTAAAACCTCATCATCTGTTAGAAATATCTTAAAATTAATTTTCTAGGAGAATTTGTTTTGAAGTGATCCTTATCTTGAATTTCTGTAACACGTCTACGCCCAGAAGACTTGGCATACTTTTTGCGTGTCTAGCTCTTTCTTCTTCTCTCCACATCCACCTCTTACCACACGCAGGGCATTCTACTTCGTCATTTTGATGTTTCATGATCCCTAATTTATCGATTTTTTCTACGTGCCACTCATCTTCTTTAACCTCAAACCATAGTTCAGCGTTATCTACTCTGTAACATAAGCTACTTCCACCAATACCTCTCATCGTTTTTGGCTCCGGGTCTATTTTTGCCAGCTCAACATAATCAACGCCGAGCTCTATCGCGTCCCCTTCAGATATAACCGTCAACGAGGCTCCTGTGTCCACGATAAAAGGAAATTGTTTATCGATCTTGGGTTTTTCACACTTTACATGAACCCTGATTATGCCTAGATTGTAGATTGAGTGACGCGTCCCTCTGATCGTGATCGTGTTCAACCCACCAATGGTTGGCGTGGGCTAGAGGAGGAGGTCCTCTTTGTTTGGGCTAATGTACTCGATCATGCATGCGTTGAGGTCTACCGAGTTTTCGTTCAATCGTTTGACAAGTGTCTGCAAGTCTAGGTCACGGTCGATGATCTCGCCATCACAGAACGCGACATACATATCAGGATATTTCTCAACGAGTTCGACGACGTTGTCAATGTATGCTCTAAAGCTTCTCTTGAACGCCTTGTTCTTTTCTTTTGTTACGGGGGATTTCATCACCGTTACCATACTCTCCACCGCCCACGATCATTACTGTTACCTTGTTTTGAAGCAAGCGTATTTATTCTTTTGGGGCAGGTGTTTTTGCATTCCAGTGTACTACAGGTTGTATTCTTGAAAAGGCTTATGAAAAACCTTTCTCCTTCCTAAAAAGGGGAGTTATTGGCTCTCCCTGAAGGGGTGCCTGGAGCTCCTGGCGTTCTTCACCGCCTCCCCGGCCGTGGGCCTGCCCTCCATTGCCTTCCGTATGGCGTGCCTCATGGCCTTCAGGTTGTTGATGTAGACGCGTCGGCGGCTGGAGGCCGAGGGGTGGACGAAGACGTGGGCGATCATGACGAGCTCGTCGGTGGCGGGCAGTATCCCGTCCTCCACGCTCTGGGCCACGGCCTTGGCCACAGCCTCCTGGGCCGGCCCGTAGACGAAGCTGGCGTCCCTCATGCCCCTAACGGGCACGGTGGGCACGATGATGGTGGGCGGCTTCACCGCCATGTTGGGCTCCAGTATCACCTGCAGCGCCTCACGGTCCTTGCACGGGCGGGCCAGCGCTTCCGCGTAAGCCCTGCCCACGGGGCCGTCCACCTCGCCTATGAGGAGGTCTATGTGGGCCACCTCGTTGGTGTCGGGGTCCACCAGGGCCTCGCCTGTGCGGAGCTTGAACTGGTCGATGACCTCCGGGGTCACGTCCACGCCGTAGAAGCGCCCTGTCACGGGGCCCGAGGGCAGCTTGAACTCCACGGGCCTCTTGGGGATGAGGTCAAGCTTCTCCAGCTCGACCCTGAGCTCCTCGCGGAGCTCCCAGCTCACCGTGTCGCCGAGCACTATGGGTCGCCTTGTGGGGCCCACGTCGTGGCCCATGAACTTGAGGCACACCTTGGGGCCCTGGGCCCCGGTGGCCACCATGTGGCGGGTGAACTTCTGGAGCCTGTATTGGACCTTCCGGGCCTCGTCCAGCTTCCCTGCCTTGAACTTCTTGAAGAGGTCAAGCCAGTAAGGTGCGACGATGTTGGCGGAGGCCAGTATCATGCCCTTGCAGCCCACGGCTAGGGCGGCCAGCACCACCTCGTCCCAGCCCACCACGACGTCGATCTTGTCGCCCACCTTCTCCAGCACCGACATGAGGTACTTGAGGTCGCCGCTGCTGTCCTTCATGGCTCGGATCGTGCTGCACTCGTCCACCAGGTCCTCCACCACCTGCCAGGGGATGTACTGGTTGGTGGCCACCGGTATGTTGTAGAGGACCAGCGGTATGTCCACGGCGCCGGCTATGCTCACGTAGTGGTCGAAGATGCCCTTCCCGCCCTTGGGCTTCATGTAGTAGGGGTTGACTATGATGGCGGCGTCGGCGCCCACGTCCAGCGCGTGCTTGGTGGCGTCTATGACCAGCTTGGTGGCCGTGTCCCCCGTGCCGGCTATCACCGGCACCCTGCCGTTCACCTGGTCCACGCAGACCTCTATGACGCGGGCCCTCTCCGCTTGGGTCATGAGGCTGAACTCGCCCGTGGTGCCGCAGGGTACTATGCCCGTGATGCCCTGCCCTATGAGCCAGTCCACGAGCTCCCGGAACGCGGGCTCGTTGAACTCCTCGTCCTTGTCGAAGGGCGTGACCACCGCGGGCAACACGCCCTCAAGCTTAAAACCTGTCATATGGTTTGAAGATGAGTATCCATTTCTATAAGACTACCGAAGGGCACCACCGGAATAACGGCACCGAGCATATGTTATATGGCTGCGCGCAGTTAGGGTTTTGATAAGATTGGTTAAGGTCGATATACCCCACCACTGCTGGTACGAGGACAAGCCCCTCACCCTCACCTTCCCCGACGAATGGAAGGTCCACAGGTGCAGGGTGGCCAGCGAGGACGCCAAGCCCATGACCGAGAAGCAGATAAGGGCAGCCGTGCTGAAGCCCCTAGGCCAGAAGCCGCTCCAGGAGCTGGCCGAGAAGGCCGAGGAGGCCGTCGTAATCTTCGACGACATGACGCGCCCCACCAGGACGTGGCAGTACACGCCAGCCATCCTGGAGACCCTGCACAAGGCCGGGATGCCCAAGGACAACGTGCGCTTCATAATAGCGGCGGGCACCCACGGCACCTTCGGGCGCAGGGACTTTGCGAAGAAGCTGGGCGAGGAAACCGTATCCGAGTACCAGGTCTACAACCACAACCCCTACGAGATGCTGGACTACCTGGGGGACACCGGGTACGGGTGCCCCGTCTGGGTGAACAGCGAGGTCATGAGCTGCGACCTGAAGATCGGGGTCGGCACCGTCCTCTTCCACAGGCTCACCGGGATGAGTGGCGGAGGCAAGCTCATCAGTCCCGGCGTTGCAGGCGTCGAGGCCATCAGGTTCAACCACGGCGAGGTGGGGGGCTTCGGCCCCGGCAGGACGCCGGACCCCTCCACGGGCTACATGGCCAACGACAAGAACAGGATGAGGCTGGACGCCGAGGACGCGGCCAGGATGGCGGGCCTCGACTACAAGATCGACACAGTGCTGGGCCTCGACAGGAACCCCCTGAAGCTCTACGCCGGCGACTTCGTTGAGACCCAGCGCCGCGCCGCCAAGGACGCCGTGAAGCTCCACGCCACCGAGAGCCCCGAGTCGGACATCGTCGTCGTGGGCAGCTACATGAGGGAGAACGAGCCCTACCTGGGGCTCTGGCCGGGCCTCAGTACCGTCAAGGAGGGGGGCACCATGGTCCTGGTGAACGACTGCCCGGACGGCGACATCAACCACTGGCTGTTCAACAGGCACGGCAAGACCATCGGCGCCAGCCTGTGGAGCCCCAAGCCGCAGACCCTCAAGAAGGCGGCCAGGATGATCATCTACGGCGAGTACCCCCTCAGGAGCTTCATGATGAGGTACGAGCCCGAGCAGGTCACCTGGATCAGGCGGTGGGACGAGGTCATCGAGGAGCTGAGGAACCACCACAAGGCCGGCTCAAAGGTGGCCGTCATACCTGACGGCACCAGCTGCATACCCGAGAACGCCCTGGTGAAGTAATTGAAGGCAATCCAGATAGACGACAGGGACAACGTCGCCACCGTCACCGGCGACACCATGAAGGGCGAGGCCGTGGAGGTGCTGTCTCCGGACGGCAAGATGATCCTCAAGGCCAAGCCCCTGGACGACATAGCCTTCGGCCACAAGCTGAGCCTCCGGAGGATCAGGAAGGGCGAGGAGATCATCAAGTACGGCGAGGTGATAGGCGTAGCCTCTAGGGCCATACCCGCCGGCGAGTGGGTTCACATCCACAACGTGGACAGCGCCAGGCTCAAGACCTCCGGCGAGGAGGTCAGGGGGGTGACCGTTTGACCGAGTTCCTCGGCTACGAGAGGCCAGACGGCTCAGTGGGCGTCAGGAACCACCTCCTGGTCATCGCGCCCATAGACTGCAGCTACGAGCCAGCCAGGAAAATCGCGGACCAGGTACCCGGCGCCGTGGCCATCACCCAGACCCACGGGTGCGGCGCCGACTCCATGCTGGTCCACAACCTAGTGGGCACCGCGCTGAACCCCAACGTCGCCGGAGTCCTCATCGTGGGCCTGGGCTGCGAGACGCTCACCGGCGAGATGCTCATGGAGCAAATCGAGCCAAGCGGAAAACCCGTCCACAACATCACCATCCAGGAGCTGGGCGGCACCCTCAGGACCCACGAGGCCGGCGTCAGGCTCCTCCAGGAGATGGCGCAGGACGCTGCGAATCTGAGGCGTGAGCCCTTCCCCGTGAGCAAGCTGACCCTGGCCGTGGAGTGCGGGGGCAGCGACGCCACCAGCGGTCTGGCCGCTAATCCAGCAGTCGGTGTCGCAGCCGACACGCTCATCGATGAGGGAGGCGCCGTTATCTTCGGGGAGACCCAGGAGATGAGCGGCACACAGCACCTCCTGGCGCGCCGAGCCGTCAACGACAGGGTAGCTAAGGACGTGTACACCATCATCGAGGCCCAGGAGGCCAGGCTCAAGGCCATGGGCGTGGACAGCCGCTGGATGAGCAAGGGCAACATAGACGGCGGCCTCACAACCATCGAGGAGAAGAGCCTGGGCGCCGTCCGCAAGGGAGGCACCAAGCCCGTCCAGGGCGTCCTCTTCAACGACTGGGACAGGTTCGGCAGGCCATCCGGGCCGGGCCTCTACATAATGGACGGCACCGGGTGGGATGTGCCCAGCGTCACCCACATGGTGGCCGCCGGGGCCCAGGTCGTCTGCTTCACCACCGGAGCCGGCAGCACCACCGGCCACGCCATCGCCCCCGTCATCAAGGTCACGGGCAACCCCCAGACATACGCCAGGATGACCGACAACATGGACGTCAACGCTGGAACCATACTGGATGGCTCGGAGAGCCTCAACAGCGTCGGCCGCAGGATATTCCAGATGATCGTGGACACGGCCAACGGGAGGCTCACAAAGGCTGAAGCCCTTGGTTATCACGACTACATAGTGTTCAGGAGAAGCAGGGAGGCCGAGCACCTCCTGGGACACTGCTGATCCATAAAATACCTTTTCTTACCTTTCTGAGCTCATGGTTAAGAAAATATCCATCTCCCTATCCGAGGAGCTGGACCAGACCCTGACCTCCCTATCCGAGGAGAACAACATATCGAAGAACAAGCTTATAGAGAACTATCTATGGAGAACTCCAGGTCATCCAGAAGCTGAGGCAGGATATGACTCACTGCAACCTATGCGGAAAGGAGCTTGGACGCGGCGACGTGAAGGTCAGTACCCCTAGGTATGGTGTCATCTGTATAGGCTGCTGGATAGAGAAACAGGGCGAATCGGTGGAAGAATCGCCTATTATGAGCATTAGGAGAAAGTAGTATCCTACATCTCTTTGAGTACTACGTCGTCGTACTCCTTCTCAAGCAGGTACTTGTGGCGCAGCTCCTCCTTCGCGAAGTTGTTCATGAACTCGCTCAGCTCTGTGCCCTTGAACCTGCGGGCTACCTGCACGTAGAAGTCGTGGGTCGCCTTTTCTCTCTGAGCCGAGAACACAAGGATGGCCGGGTAGTCGGCCATGGGGTCTAGGGGCACCTTAATCAGTTGGTCGGTGATCTTCAGGTCCGGTATGTGCTCCCTCAGGGTCCTCATCTTCAGGTTCTTGGGGTCCTTCAGGCCGTTGAGGAAGTACTCGCGGTGCCTCTTCTCGT
>DASWLJ010000035.1:0-4446 GCA_036396185.1 Bathyarchaeia archaeon
TGGAAGTTTGAGTTCGGGGTTAAAAAAATTAGGGCGCTACTTCTTTAAGCCCAGTTCCTTGAGGTGGGCCTCTACGCCTTTCCTCATGTAGATGAGGTCGTTGCCCAGGGTCACCATGTTGTAGCCCTTGTCAATCCTGGCCTTGATGGTGCTGCCTGACGCCTCATGGATGCCCGTCGCGAGGCCAGCCGCCTTGGTGGCGTCGTAGACCCTGTCGATGGCCTTCTGGACGTCCGGGTGGCTCATGTTGCCCAGGTGGCCGTAGCTGGCCGAGAGGTCGGCTGGGCCGATGTAGGGCACGTCGACGCCCTCCACGCTGCAGATGTCCTCGATGTTCTTAACGGCCTCCTTGGTCTCGATCTGCACTATGACGAGTATCTCCTTGTCCGCTGTCTTCAGGTAGTCTGGGTCGAACATGGACGCCCGCCTGGGGCCGCAGCCTCTGAGGCCCTCCGGCGCGTACCTCGTCGCCTTGACGGCCATCTCGGCCTCCTTCTTGTTGTTGACCCAGGGGACCAGAACGCCGTAGGCTCCCACGTCCAGCGCCCTCTTTATCTGGACGAGGTCGTTCCACCACACCCTGACGATGGGCGTCGTCTTGCCGGGCCTCATGGCCTGCATGAGGGTCTGCGCCGTGAGCATGTCTAGCGGGGCATGCTCCGTGTCTATGACGAAGTAGTCGAAGCCCATGGTGCTCATCATCTCCGAGGCCATGGGGCTCTCCACCGTGATCCAGGTACCGTACGTCTGCTCGCCGGCCCTTAGCCTCCTCTTGAGCTCGTTCTTCACCTTAAAATTCACCTTTATTGGTTCACATATGACGGGTGAAGCCCGTATATAGGATTTCTCAGGTGGCTACCTGAGCCTCTCAACCACATCCATGATGCCCTGAACCCAGTGGAGGTGGCTGTTCAGGCTGGCCCTCAGAGCCGATGTGTCGCTGGCAGACGCCTTGATAGCTACGCCACCTGGGGCCCTCTCCACGGCTGTGCTGGACCTGTCTGAAGACGGCGACTCAGCCTCGGGGGCAAGGGCTTCCACGATAGTTCGTGTAATATCGTCGGGCACCTCCAGCCTCACCTCGGCTTGGGCGCGTAGAACCAGCGGCATGGTGATCAAAAAGTTGGGGTATAAGAAATTAGTTCTGGCCCCGGACGCGTTGAGCGGCCTGGCCCAGCTTGGTCGACGGCGTGTAGGCGCCTCCGGCGAACCTGTAGCCGCACTTCCTGCAGCTCCAGAGTCCTACGCTGACGCGTCTCACCGATGGGCTGGCGCAGCTAGGGCACTTGTGGATGGCCCTCACCGTGCTCATGACGCGGGCATAGCGTTTGCGGAGGGTCGCTCCGCCCCTCGTCCCCAGCCCTACGTCTTTTCTCTTTTTCTTAGCCATTATGCGCTCGCCATTACCTTAGACCTTATCTCAGCCGCCTTCTCAGACGCGATATTTATGCATTTCTTTATTTCGTCAACGGTGAAGCCTATGGGGCCGCTCTTCTGGATCGCGTTCACGTTATTGTTCTCGTCCAGGGTTATGGTTATGCGGCCGTCCATGACCTCCTCCTCGTCTGCGGTGGCGTCCACTATGAACTCGCTGCCTATCTTGGCGACTGTCACGGCTATGGGGTGGGCTCTCAGCTTCAGCTTCTTGGTCTTGTCCGTGGTCGTGACCTCACCCTTGTTCACCTTGAACTCGCGCAGCTGGGCCGTGTTCATGGCGGCGAGGGCCCCCGCGCTGCACGCGTCTATCAGGTTGCCGTCGAAGTTGAGGACGTAGAGGTCTACGAAGACCATCTGCACCTTCTCGCCTGATACTAGGCCGAACTCCTCCATGCTGAGGACCTCGGCGGCCCTCAGGCCCCTGTCCACCACCCGGGCCAGCTCTATGGCTTCGTCCGGCGGCGGACCGGGCTCCCATGTGGGGTGGGCCACGGGGGTGTACTCGGCGTTCACCATCATGACTCCCTCGTCAGGCGAGTCCTCGAAGGGTGTGCCTATGCCGGACTTTACGCCCACCACCACGTGGGTTTTGCCCAGCTTCACCTCTGCTGAGCCCTCCGCCTTCTCCAGGAAGCCTGTCCTTATCTGCCAATCCCTGTACTGGGTGAGGCCGCGGCCGTCCATCCTTTTGCCGGTCTTGATTACTTCATCGATCTTCTTCCGCTTGAGCCTGGACACTATGTTGTTGCTCATTGTTTTTCCTCCTCCTCGGGCTCGTCCACGTCGACGTGCCCCTCGGGCTTCTGCGTCTCCTCCGCGGGCGCCTCCTCGGGTTCAGCCTCGGCCTCCGCCTCGGGTTCAGGCGCCGCAGCCTCGCCCTGGATCATGCCGTACTTCTTCTTGAGGGCCTCCTTCTGTATCTCGTAGACCTTCTTGCAGCCCTCCACGGCCTGCTTGATGCACTCCTCGGTCTCCTCCCGCGTCATGATGCCCTCCATCTGCAGGAGGGTCACCTGGTCGAACTTGGGCATGTAGGCGACGGGCACATCTGACTCGCCTTTCTTGTCCTCGTAGTCGCCGAGGTCCACTATTATCTTGCCATCGTATTTGCCCGCTGCGCACGCCGCCACGAGGTCCTTCATGGGTATCCCGGCGTCGGCGAGGGCCACAGCGGCCGCGTTTATGCTGGCGCACCTAGTCCCGCCGTCGGCCTGGATGATCTCGACGTACACGTCGATGGCGCTCCTCGGGTAGCGCTCGAGGAACATGGCCGGCTCGAGGGCGTCCCTCATGACCATGCTGATCTCGGTGTCCCTCCTGGAGGGCGCCGGGGACCGCCTCGGGTCGACGCTGAATGGCGCCATGTGGTACCTGACCCTGAGGACGCCCTCGTTGGGCTTGCTGAGCCTCTTTGGGTGCATCTCTCTCGGCCCGTAGACGCCTGCGATGATCTTGTTTCGCCCCATCTCTATGTAGGCGGAGCCGTCGGCGTTGGGCAGGACGCCGCTCTCTATGTGGATGGGCCTAAGCTCATCCTGCTTCCTGCCGTCGACTCTCTCCCAAGTCTTGTTGGATTTTCTCTTCCTTGTCTTACTCATTTCTTCTCCTCCTTTATCGCTTTCAAATATTCTTGGATCCTGTTCGTGAGGCCTGAGGTGTGTGCCTCGGCCTCGATCTTGCGTACGACTCTCTCAACGAGCTCCTCGTCCTCCCGGCTCCTGCCGTTGATCAGTATGCGGCCGTTCTGGCCGATTGTCACGTTGCACCGGGTCTCCTTAAGGATCATGTTGATCATGCTCCCCTTCTTGCCGATCAGCCTCGGTATCTTGGAGGGGGTGATTCCGATGACGAAGCCTTCGTGGATCCTGCCCAAGTCTCTGCCCAGTATGGACAGCACGGGGGTCCTGTTGCGGTCCAGATCGACCACCTTGGCCACTATCAGGTCGCCCACGTCCAGTATCTGGGTCATGTCCAGGCTGGTTCTGAAGGGCTTGTCTATGGCCTCGTTCACCGTCAGTATGGCGTCTCCCGGGCCGTCTATGTTGACCAGCCACTGGCCTAGCTCTATGTCCGTGACGGTGCCTACGACGAGGTCCCCCACGAGGGGCGTGTAGCCTCCCTCCAGGGCTATGACTGAGACGCGGTCCTTGCTGTAGTTCACCAGCCCGACCTTGGTGGCGTATACGTTGCCTCCGTCCCTGTACGTGTTGTCTCCGGCCCTGACCTTTCCCTCATATATGAGGTCGCCTGGGACCACTATGCTCCGTTCCTCTAGTTTGGCGCTCACTCTTCCTCTCTCTTCCCTATTTGATTATCCTCGACTGGACGTTGCCCTGGGTCGTCTTGCCCAGGGCCTCCAGCATCTCGACTTGCATGGCGGCGGGCAGCTCTATGACGGCTACCCATGAGCCGTCTTTCTGCCATTCGTCCCGTTTGATCTCCCCGTAGTCCTTGGCTACTCCGTAGCTCTTGCCCGTGTACTCTGCGGGGATCTTTATAGCTATCTGGACGTTCTCGCTGCTCATGGGCAGCACCCTGCGTAGGGCGTCCACTATGTCCTTGACCTGCTCCTCGGCGTCCTTGAAGGGGTCTATCTGTATCTTGATGTCCTGCAGGGCGTTCTCGATCCTGACCGGCGGGTGTGGCAGCTTGGTCTTGGGGTCCACGTAGGTCCGGGAGATGATGTTTATTATCTGTTTGAGCTTCTGGTCTAGCATCTCCTTCCTCTGGGCCGCTGTTAGATGGAAGACGCCTTTCTCGAACATTATCTTTGCGACCTCTATGGGGTCGCTTGTGCCGAAGGCCTCCTCCAGTTTGGACGCCGACGCCTTTTCGCCTTTGTTGGAGTCCGTGAATATGGTGTCCACGATGAGTACGTTGGATATGTCCCCGGGTTCTCCGCGCTTGTATGAGAGCCCCTTATCTGGGTCTACGAGTATCTCGAACTTTTCGCCGCTGTGCTGGTAGCGTACTATGGTGTACTTCGTGCTCATGTCTGAGCCTCCGCTA
>DASWLJ010000036.1:0-6265 GCA_036396185.1 Bathyarchaeia archaeon
TGGGCAGCTTCGTCCCCTTCTTCAGCTTCTTGAGTCTAGGCATGGGGTCGCTGGGCAGTATCTTGGCGATCGCCTCCTCGTCGGGGGTGTCCTCAGGCAGCCCGTAGGCCTTCAGGCAGGGAGCCTTGAACTTCTGCTCCCTTATACACGCCGAGAGGTTGGCGACGGCCTGCATGACTGCCACGGCCTTGGCTCTCCCGGCGTAGGGGCCAAGGATACTGTTCCAGATGAGGGCGCCGCCGAGGCCGCCCCCCATCAGCCCAATCCTCCCCGTGTCAATGCCCTTGGTCTTGTCCAAGGCTTCTAGGAGCGCCTTGTTTGCCTCTACGGCGCAACTGTTGCCCCAGTGGTCGCCGCATGCGTGGCTGCCGGCGATGGCGCAGCCGCCACCCTCCATGACGGCCCTGAGGAACGCCGTCTTGGACGGGGTGTCCAACCAGTCAGACTCACCCTCCTTCACGTAACCCCTGGCGCCGTGGTGGTGTATCACCACGGGCGCAGGTTTAGCCAAGTCAAAGCTGGGCGGGGTCCATATGTAGCACCACTCGCCGCCGGCCCTGAAGAACGCCTTCTGCTCCCCCTTCCTGAGTCTTGGGACGCTCATAGAACCACGATCCAATCTGGTCCCCGACGGCTTATAACACATCTCACGTTCCCGCCTCGTCGCGGAGTGGGCTCCGTGAACTGTTTATATCGGCCTGTTCCCCATGATCGCTTGGTGCCGTGCTGATGAGGCTCAAGGCGGTCCTGACCCTGGCTCTAATCGCATACGCGTTCAGCTCCACAACCATGGGGTACGCAGACGTTCCATCCGTGCAGAACCTGAGGCTGGAGACGAGGGGGAGCCAGACGGTCCTCGTCATCGAGGTCAGGCACGCCCAGCCCGCCTCAACCCACTACATCGACACCGTAGAGGTCCAGGTCGGCGACAGCACCATCGTGATCAGCGGCCTCACCCCTCAAACCGAAACGGTCTTCACCGTTGAGCGCGTCCTGGAGTCCTCCAGCGGCACGATCAGGGCCAGGGCCCACTGCACCCTCCACAGTTGGGGGCAGTGGGCGCAGCTCGGCGACGGAGGCGGGACCCCCGGGGGCATCCCGGGCTCTCCGCCAGCCTCCATAATCGTCGCTATCCTGGGGGTAAGCTTATTGCTGGCGCGTTGGAGGCCCCACCTAAACCGTACAAGCTGATGCCGTGGACCGAAGACCCAACCACGCATGCAATGGCTGGATTACGTTAAGCTTCTAAGCCACCGTGCATCCTGATCGGCCATGGTCAACCTGTTCGAGCCCATCCAGATCAGGGAGATGCTCATCCGGAACCGCTTCATGAGGAGCGCCACCACCTCGGCCTTCGCCGACGAGAGGGGCGTCGTGGGGGACTCCATCGTCAGGGCCTACGAGAGGCTATCCAGGGGCGGCGTGGGCCTCATAGTGAAGGGCCACCTCTACGTCGCGGACAACGGCAAGGCCCACGACGGCATGGCCGGGATAAGCAGCGACAGGCACATCCCTGGGCTCAGGGCGCTGACGGACGCCGTGCACAGGCACGGGGGCCGCATAGTGGCCCAGATCAACCACGGCGGAGTTGTCCACAAGCCGGATAGGGCGGGCCCCAGCTTCTACAGGGAGGCAGACTGGTCGGCGCGTGAGATGACCGTGGACGAGGTGGATGCGGCGATACAGGCCTTCGGAGACGCCGCCGAGCGCGCCATGCAGGCGGGCTTCGACTGCGTTCAGATACACGGCGCCCACGGATATCTCATCGGCCAGTTCCTCAGCCGCCTGACAAACAGGCGCACCGACGTGTGGGGCGGCAGCCTGGGGAAGCGCATGAGGTTCCTCATGGAGGTCTACGACGAGGTCAGGGGGAGGGTGGGCAACGAGCCCGTGCTCATCAAGTTGAACTGCGACGACTTCAGTCCAGACGGGTTCACGGTGGAGGACAGCGTCAAGGTGGCCAAGGCCCTGGCCGACAGGGGTATAGACCTCATCGAGGTGAGCGGAGGAGGTAGAGGCCAGGTGAATGAACTGCGAGACCGAGCAATACACAGCGACCCCGCCTATAGCGAGCTGGCCTTCGCGGGCCACGCCGAGAAGATAAAGAAGGCCATCGGGCCGACGCCCATGGCCCTGGTCAACGGGTTCAGGAGGCTGGAGACAATGCAGCTAGCGGTTGATGGGGGCCTCACCGACATGGTGAGCATGAGCAGGCCCTTCATCAGGGAGCCCGACCTAGTGGAGAAGTTGCAGGAGGGGCAGGCGGAGGTAGGCTGCATAAGGTGCGACGCGTGCCGCTCCAACTTCGGTAAGGCCATGATGCAGTGTCTTGTGGAGTAACCCCCCACTTTAAATTAACCACACCTTCTTTCATGGTATGGCTGGCTCGGCGGCTGAGAGGGCACTGGGGTTCATCAGGCGCCAGAAGAGCGCCTACAAGGTGAACATAGCCCGCAACTTCCTGCAGAACTTCAGCATGGGGCTGACGCAGCAGTACCAGTCTGTGTACATAGCCGAGCTGGGGGCCACCCCCCTAGAGGTGGGCTACGCCACCAGCGTCGGGGGCATCGCCAGCACCCTAATAACGCTGCCCACTGGGTGGCTCGCGGACAGGTATGGCATCAGGAGGATCCTGCTGGTGGCGTTGCCCCTGATGGCACTTGGTTACAGCGTCTTCGGGCTGGCCCAGGGCTGGCAGGTGACCATGGTGGCTCTCTTCCTGACGAGCCTGAGCTGGGACATGGCTATGACTGTGTGCCCAATGATATGTGGCAACAGTCTGGCCAGCGTCGAGAGGGCGACGGGGATGCAGCTGTGCGACACCCTGTCGGCCCTGCCCAGGGTGATTGCTCCGGTAATCGCCGCCTTCATCATCTCCCGGTTCGGAGGGATAAGCGTCGAGGGCATACGGCCCCTATACTGGCTTGAGGTCGCGGGGCTGCTGGCCGCGGCTCTCCTCATCTACCGATGGTTCAGGGACCCTGTGGAGCATATCGGCACCCGGAAGAGCGTCCTCAGCGACATGGGGAGGGTCTTCAAGGAGGGCACGGCGGTACGAAGGTGGATACTGTACCAGATGGTCTCCATGCTCACCATGTACATGGCCTTCTACGTGCCACTGTACGCCAGGACGGTGAAGGGCGCCGACCAGTACACCCTGGGCGCTATGGACACCGCCTTCTACGTCGTGGTGGTCCTCTTCGCAATACCCAGCGGCGTCCTCGCTGACAGGATCGGGAAGAAGAGGCTCATCATGATGATCACACCCTTCTACAGCGCAGCCATGCTGCTCCTTGTAGCGGCTGACAGCAGCCCCCTGCTCATCCTAGCCGGCCTCATGAGCGGGTTCAACTTCGTCGCAGGCGTCACCCAGGGAGCCATCGGCGTGGAGCTGGTGCCCAGGGACATTCTGGGCAGCTGGTTCGGCCTCAACGGCCTCTTCAGGGGCCTGGTCAGTATGGTATCCCCCCTCCTCGGAGGCGTCCTCTGGAACAGCCTCGGCCCCGAGTACGTGTTCTACTTCCTGGCCGCAACCCAGGTGCTGAAGCTGGGGATACTAACCACCGTCCCCGAGCCAGGAAGAGGCTAGTCGCCCTGGACGCCCAGGGCCCTCAGGGCCCTTCGCCTCAGCCCCCTGACATTGATGTCGCCGTGACTAGTGAGGCCATTGGGGAAGAAGGCCGTGGCTATAAGTAGGAAGGCGAGGGGCAGAAGGCCCTTCCACGCCTCGGAGGCCAGACCGAACGCCATGTAGATGAGTTGACCGAGGGCGTCTTGGGCGACGGCGATGAATATGCCCCCGATGATGGCGCCGTAGATACTGTCTAAGCCGCCGAGGATGGCTCCGCTCATGACATTGATGATGAGGCCGTCGGCTCCCCCGACGCCCACCCCACTGTGTATGGTTATGATACTGCCCGCGAGGGCGGCCAGCGCCCCGCTGAGGAACCAGCTGGCGCAGTGCGCCCTGAAGGTGTTGACGCCTATCGTGGCGGCTAGGTTCTCGTCCTCGCTGGTCGCCCGGAGGCTTAAGCCCAGCCTCGTCCTGGTCAGGAACAGGTGAACCCCGATCACCAGGAGGAGGCACATGATGGGGCCCGCTATCGTTATCCCCTTGAAACCATTCCACGTGAAGTCCAGGGAGCCGAGGCTGTAGTTTCTGGTCTGGTGGCCCAGGGTGAATCTGGACCAGTAGTTGAAGATGTAGCACAGGGACGGTATGACCTGGGCCACGACGAGGAAAGTGAAGGTCAGGGTGATGTCCTGGTATCCCCTGTCCCGTTTGATGGGCCTCACAATGCAGACGTAGAGGAATACTCCTATGGCTCCACCGGCGAGGGCCGAGAACGGCCAGGTGAGGTACGGGTTCACGCCCATTATGCGGGTGAGGTAGAAGCTGACCAGGGCCCCTATGCTGGCGTAGCCTGTGTGGGCGAAGTTGGGGAAGCCCTCCATCATGTAGGTGAACGTGAACCCTATGCAGAGTATAATCATGAGGGCCACGTTCAGGAGGGTCTCGGCGTCCAGGACTAGAGCCATTAACGGTTTGCTGGGCCGGAGACTTAAAGAACTTTTGAGAGGACGACACCATCAGCTATGCCGCCAGTCTCAGCCGTGCCCTTTGAAAGACTCGCCTACGAGCCCCTAACCGTGGAGAACTGGGGCGACTTCGAGGCCCTGTTCACCCGCAGAGGCGTCCAGAACGGGTGCTGGTGCATGTACTGGAGGTTGAAGCGCTCAGAGTTCCACAGGGGGTATGGCGAGCCCAACAAGGAGGCCATGCGAAGGATAGTCGAGTCCGGAAGGACGCCTGGAATACTAGTATATCTGGACGAAGCCCCTGTGGGCTGGTGCTCAGTCGCGCCCAGGGAGGAGTTCCCTGTGCTGGACAGGTCGCCGACGCTGAAGAGGGTCGACGACAAGCCTGTCTGGTCCATCGTCTGCTTCTACGCCCCGGAGGAGCGTAGGGGCAGAGGCATCATGGGCAGCCTGATCAAAGCCGCCGTGGGCTACGCGGCGAGCAGGGGGGCGGAGATAGTCGAGGCGTACCCCGTCGTCCCTGAGAAGGCTTGGGACCCGCGGTACGAGGTTTACACTGGCGTCGAGTCCACGTACAGAAGGCTGGGCTTCGTGGAGGCTGCGCGACGCTCCGAGAAGAGGATCATCATGAGATACACCGTGCCGGGCCACGCGCCCTAGATGTTATCTTCCACAAGCCACCAGTATTCCATTGATCGCCATGCTGAGCGAGGTTGAGAGGCGGGTCCTAGGCTACGTCGAGTCCCACAGGGACGATGCGGTTGCCTACCTGCAGAAGCTTGTAAGGGTGGACACCCAGGTGCCACCCGGCCACAACTACGACACGGTCTGCGACATAATGGCCGACAGGTTCAGCGGGCTGGGCTGCGAGACCAGCATCCACGAGGCCACGGAGAAGTACATGAGGCTGTCCGGGGCCGGGCCCCTGGGTCTGGAGGGCCCCAGGAGCAACGTGGTGGCCAGGTACGGGGGCTCCGGCGGCGGCCCCACGCTGCACATAAGCGCCCACGTGGACTGCGCTGCCATCCAGGGAGAGGGCTGGACTGTGGACCCCCTGGGCGGCGAAGTCACCAGCGGCACGCCCTACGAGAGGAGCGCCTACGATAGGGGCAGCGGGTACATCTGGGGCCGCGGCGTCGCCGACGACAAAGGGGAGGTCGCCGCCATGACCCTGGCCTTGGAGGCCATCCACGAGGTGGGCGTCAAGCTGAAGGGGGACCTCGTACTAACGGGCAACTGCGACGAGGAGATCGGCGGCGTCGCCGGCCTAGGGTACCTCATCAGAGAGGGCATCGTGAAGGCAGACATGGGCATCCAACTGGACGGGGGCATGACGGGCATCGGCCTGGCCGCCCAAGGGCGCACCAGGTTCCTGCTCCGCACCAGGGGCGTCAGCTATCATGGCCAGCTGCCCATCCTCGGCGTGAACGCCATAGAGAAGATGAGCAAACTCAACGTGGCGCTGAACGATTACTGGAGGAACGTGCTCCTCAGGCGCAAGGTGCCCGTGCCGGGCGTTGACCTGGGGGACGCCCTCAGGACGCGGGGCGTAACCGACCTCACCGCCATGCTGAACATCGGCACTATCAGGGGCGGCGTCCAGGGCGCCACGGTCCCGGACACCTGCGAGGAGGAGGTGCTCCGCGGAATGGTGCCCGGGGAGACGTTCCAGCATGTCTACGACGAGTTCAAGGCCGTGCTGGATGGGGTGAAGGCGACGGACGCG
>DASWLJ010000037.1:0-2279 GCA_036396185.1 Bathyarchaeia archaeon
AGTCGTGTCATGATGGTTAGTATTGGTTTGAGGGGTAGCTTGAGGGGACCGGCCTCGTCGATTACCGTGGATAGGTCGTTAAAATCGCTCTTTCTTAGGGCGCCCAGCGCCGGAACGGCGATGAGGTAGGACGTGGCGAACAGCCCTACACCCAACAGGATCGCCGCCCAGCCACAGGCCCCCGTGACTGTGAGGGCGAGAGATGCTGTGAGGAACGCGGCCAGCCCAGCCACATAGAGTCGCAGTGATGCGCCCCAGTCCACCGTGAAGCCGAGGCTTTTCCACACCCACCAGAGCATGAAGAGGGCTCCGACCCTCGGTGCAACTATGAGGGTTGCGAGGAGCCCCCAGATGCCGTACATGGGGATTAGGATGAGGCTCATGGGGGCGCCCACCAGCACCGTCAACACGTTCGCAGCTAGGGCCACCTTCGACTCTCCTATGCCGGCCACAAGGTTTCCGAGGCTCAGCCCGCCGATCCCCTCGAACAGGAAGAGGATGAGGTAGGCCTTCATGAAGGCGGCGGCGAGCGGGTACCCTCCGCCATACACCGCGGCCACGACTGCATCCGAGAGCGCCACCAGGCAGAGGGCCGCGGGCAGTGTGATGAAGGTGGTGTACTTCACCGAGTTCCTGAACACGGTGCTCAGCTCGGGGCTGCCTTTGGGCAGCTTTGAGAATAGGGGGAAGAGCACCGTGGCGATGGGTACGGTGAAGAAGCTTATCAGTACCCCGAAGTTGGTGGCCGCGGAGTAGTTGCCGATCACGCTGTTGGGCACGTGCAGGGTCATGAGGAGGTTCTGGATCTGGGTGAGGCCGCCTCCTACGAGGGTGGCGCCGTAGAGGGGTAGGCTGAACCCCAGGATGAGTCTCAGCGCCTCCAGGCCGGTTAGGTGTGTCTCTCCGCCGTCGTCCCTGAGGGCTGAGAGTAGGAGAATGAGGGCTACAGCGGCCGTGGCGAAGGGCGCGGCGGTATTCGCCAGCAGGTACCCCATGGGGCCGAACCCGAACCAGACCAGCGTGATGGACGTGGATCCCCTCAGCACCGTCCAGAGCACCTGGGTGAAGCTCCTGCGGCCCATCATCTCGTACCCCACGAGGACCGACTGCACGGCCCCCATCAAGGCTTCCCCCAGCACGCTGAGGGATACTACCCTGATGAGCCCCTCGAGCTCAGGCCTCTGAAGGTAGAAGGAGGCGATGGCCCCGGCCCCAGCCCAGCAGCCCAGGGCTATCGTCCCCGCGACAGCTGCTTTGAAGGTTATGCCGACTCGGACGAGGACTCTTATGTCGCCTGGGCGCCCCTCTCTCCGTAGGAGGGCCGTGAATCGGGTGAGAGCTGAGTTCACCCCTAGATCCTGTATGAGGAGGGCGAGGCCGATGGGCACCATGACGACTATGACGACTCCATAGTTCTCGGGCCCCAGGAGCCTGGCCACAGCCATGACGGTGAGGGCTGAGACGAGTGTTGACACCACCTGTCCCACCATGAGCAGGAGGCTGCCCCGCGCCGACCCCCTAACGACTTCGTTTAGACCTTTAACCAGCGCCAAGCAGCCTCCACATGTAGCCTCAGATAATGCTCTGAAACTATGTGGATATAGTGAACCTTATGGTATTTTAGAGGATTTGGATTATCTTTGGCTTGGTGCGGCGGCCACCAGCGCCGTCAGGGCGGGTAGCCTGTCTAATAATGGAAAAAACCGCCATTATATGGTACCCCCCTACGTTTTTTCACACACGTCCATCGCGCCTGGGCTTTGAGCCTCGGGGCTGCGGACCGCATTTTAGGACGTTTTTCAGTCCTAAAATCGATACCCCCCTACGTTTTTTCACATCAGGCTCTTTCGCTGCGCTGCGCCTGATGAGCTGAGTGGACCGTGTTTCTACGTGTAATGGACGGCGTCTCTGTGACGCGTTGATCCAGTGGCTCCCTTGATTGTTTCCTTTAGGGCAGCCATCCTAGCCACGAACTCTATTGCCGTTTTCAGCGAGGCCTCGGCGTCGGCCACTGTGGCTACGAAGTTGAAGCGGTATTGGCTCTCGTGCCTCTGCGCTCTGTAGTGGTCCAGGAGGTCCACCCACCTAGCCTCAAGTTGGTCGGCGGCGACGTATCTCTCCAGGTACCTGGCGACGCAGTAATGGCTCTTTTCCCTGTAGCCGTCCATGTATAGTATGGCTCTGGCCGAGTGGAACATGGACAGGTATGAGGCCAGGACCGAGGAGTTGACGGCGCCGGCCTTGAGGCTCCTCTCCGAGTCTTCAAGCCACTTGTACGC
>DASWLJ010000038.1:0-3383 GCA_036396185.1 Bathyarchaeia archaeon
GGGCTTCTTCTTCATGACGTGGGCCACGGGGCCCGCCGCCTTGACGACCGTGACCTTGCCTCCGTTGATGGCTGCGATGCCGGTGGCGTGGCCCCCGTAGAGGGCCTCCTGGTACTCTAATGCGTCGAGGAGAAGGGGGGCCACCGGCCTCTTTCCTATGTAGGCTGCTAGCTGACACATTTCGGGTATGTCTTCGGGGTGGCCGGGTATAGCCTTTGCGCCGGGATGACTGTTACTAGATAGAACGTGGGCTATTTTCGGGTTGGATTTGGTGTATATTTAGCTAATGAGCTGTCTATTACCTACGTGTTTTGGTGAGGAAAATCTGGTGTTCGGTATTTACCGAACGTTTCGGTATTTACCGAACGTTTATATCGTTGCGATTAGAAGTGATCATGAACGGTTTTGAAGGTCACGTCCAGGAAGGCTTTCAGGGTAATCAAACACATTCTAGCTGAACCGGAGTTCTCCCAGAGAGAGGTCGCGAGGGAGACGGGCGTGGGTCTCGGGTACGTTAACGAGATCGTGAATTATCTTGTGAGCATCGGAGTAATCTACAGGAAGAACCATTACGCCTTGGGCGACCCTGTTAGGCTGCTGGAGAAGGTCAGCTTCGACAGGCCACTGGCCTCGTTAGAGTTAGACAGCTTCCGCATGCCCACGGTGTCCGTCGCCGAGACTGAGCGGGTGATCACGGAGACCTTTGAGCGAGAGGGGGTAGACTACGCCTTCACTGGGTTCAGTGGTCTTAGGAGATACTTCGAGTACCACATCTCTTACCCGAAGGTCCACTTCTATGTGCCCGATGGACGTAGGCTCGTTGGTTTGGAGAGGGGGGAGGGCCCCGTGGAGGTCGTGGCGCTCAGGGCGGACATGGGCTCGATACTTGAGGAGATAGAGATTGTTCAAGGAGTGAGGGTCTGCGGCAGGGTGCAGGTGATCGTCGATCTTTTCTCAAGTGGAATAGGTCGCGATGCGGCGATCAGGTTCTTGGAGGCCATACGGCTTGGCGCTACGCGACGTGTTGGCTAGGCACAGCTATGAGGAGCTTTTGAGCCTCTTAGATTGGTTCACGAGGAGGGGGCCCATTCCCACTATTATCGGTGGCTGGGCCGTCTACTTCTATAACGGTTACTTGGGTTCAGTTGACATCGATCTCGTCAGTTACAGCATGAGCGGCATGTTTGACCAACTGCTTTTAGATTTTGAGATGAGCCAAAGCTACGAGGAGGTGAAGACTGACCCTCTAGGATTAGGGACGAGTTACATGAGACCAGTTTTAGAGGGGGGCAGGGTTGTGGGATATGTCGAGATTGATGCCTGCACGTTTGAGTCTGATCCCCGCGTGTTTCATGAGGACGAGAGCAAGGAGCTTCCCTACGAGCTGTGCGGTAGGAGGGGCCTATTGACGCGCGTTGATCTCGATGGTGATAGAGAGGCGTACATCCCAGTGAAGCCGCTCCTCTTTCTGTACAAGCTAAAGGCATTCAGAGACAGGGAGCACGATCTTAAGACCAGGGGCGCTGTTCTCCCGACCTCTCGGAGGGAGTGGCTGCGAGCCAAGTGGATCAAGGACGGCTCAGACATGATGGCTATTCTGGACCCCGAGCCTGAAACGTCTGTGATTGAGCAGGTATTCGATTCAGATGTGTTCTGGAGTATCGTGGAGGAGCACGATCTCAAGTTCTGTTTGGATACTTTCCAACGTTTACCTTCTTTAGCGGAATCTAGGGCATTATACCCCAATGCAAGTGAAGCCGAGATCAGTGAATGGGTTGGATGTCTTCAAAAAGAAGTATAATCTAAATGCATCTCTAATCTATTTTAAGTTTAGAAACTGTACCAAACGCCATTTTTAGAAATTGCGCTTTCTAAAATACTAACTCCTCTCTATTACATTCTCACAGCGATAGGCCATGTAGATGACGCATAATCATGGATGGCGTCTCAGGGTACACAAGTATTCTACCCGCTCACCACCAAATACGATCGTTTGCAGGGATGCACATAAAGGGCACACATAGTAAACAGTTATGGCTACATAGGAATGATTATATCCACATACCGCACTCATCTACACTGATAGACATGGTTAAGACACTAAAAGAAAAGCCAGCCAACTTTATCCCCTTCGTACGCAAGACAGGGAGAAAGCTCAGGGACGCCATCATGACGTTCATTGACACCAAGGAATCCACCCTAGTGATAGAGAAAGACGAGATATCCCTATTCAAGGGCAAAACATACGAAAACAAGGTATCGGTATGCATCGGCTCGATCAGACGGGTACTCAGAAAGAGGCAGGGTGAATTCGTGATAGGCACAAACCACGACAAGACCGAGATATACATAGTGAGAAAATAGCCTCTATTTCCCCTCTTTTTAAACGCATAATGCACGCAGATGTGCGACTCCAGGTGATTTACATACCTTTAGTGCATGTTTCTAGCCTGTATTAGGCAAAATAGGTTAACCTGAGGTGGCTGTGGGACGGTTGATACAGGTAAACCATCCATGAACACTCCGCCCTGATCATAGACAAGGACACTTGGATACCCCGCGAGTACATGGCCTAGAAGAGCAGCCACCGCCTCACCCTGCCCCTGTACTCTGCGTACTCCCGCCCCAGCCGGGCCTCAAGGTCCCTCTCCTCGTAGGCCGCCAGCCTGTCGTAGACCAGGAACGCTCCTGTCCAGACGGCAAGGGCCATGGCCGAGAGGGTGGACGCGGCGAGCCCGAGGTAGACCAGCAGTATCCCCAGGTACATGGGGTGCCTGGAGAGGCCGTAGACGCCGCGGCTCACCAGCGTCGGGGACGACGACTCGATTACCAGTTTGTGGCTTTCACTCACCAGGTAAGCGCCCGCCGAAGCCAGGGCCACGCCCAGGACCCCCCTAATTGGCCAGGGCGCGAGGCCACCGTACGCCGTGAGCCTCAGCAGGAAGCTGTCCGCGGCCCAGACGCATATGAAGGCTGCAAGCATCAGAAGCTGCGCCCTGTCACACTGGGGGTGCTCCTCCCCCAGACGCGCGTGATCATTCATGGTCATCGGATCAATGTGGGCCTGATCAGACTATTTCAGCGGAGTGGGAAAAATTGATCAGAACCTGGGCAGTCCCCGGGGTTAGGGGATGTAAAGGGGGGGGGCTAGACGCGCTCCACCTTGAAGATGACGGGCCGCATGCCGTCGGCGCAGCACGTCACCACGGTGCCCTTCTCCTCGAAGAAGGGGAGGTCGCCGCCGTACCAGAGGGTGCGGAGGTTCGGGTAGATGGTCTGCCACGCGGAGCCGCAGAAGCCCTCCGGCATGGATAGGCTGTCCAGGGTGAAGACCTGGCCGTCCTTGTACATGTCGCAGGGCTCCATCCAGTCCTGGCGCTTGA
>DASWLJ010000039.1:0-12055 GCA_036396185.1 Bathyarchaeia archaeon
CGACACGGTTGAGACAGTTCAGTCGCTGTCCTTGGCCTTCACGATGAAGGACGTTGCCCTCGTCAGGGGAGAGACATCGGTGGTGAGCGGCGTCGTCCACGCCGACGAGATCCCGGGGGCATCCGAGGCCGTAACAGCCACGATACTAGGCAACGAGGTCTCAACTGTTACCGACGAGGGCGGAGGCTTCATGATTCTATGCAGAGTCCCCTCCGGCCAAGAGCTCGGGCCTCTCCCTGTGGCGCTCACCTTGCACAGCAGCCAACTAACCGTGACCCCGTCTCTCCAGGTGTTCGCCAGGCTGCGCCTGTCCATAGCCGGGGCGGGGCCCGTTCAGGTCGGCCAGAAGAAGAGCGTGTCGCTTCAGTTGGTAGACGACGGCGGATCACCCATCTCTGGGGCGACCATCAAGGCGAGCTACTTATACGGCGAAGAGACCAAGAGCTTCGACCTGGTATCTGATCAGGGCGGCTCCGCCAGCTTCGATATTCTGGTAGCCGAGGAGGAAGCCGGCAGCCTGGTCTACGAGGCCAGGTTCAGTGGCTCAGGCAACTACCTAGCCGCCTCCACCACCGGCAGCTTGGCCGTCGCGCCCGCCCCGCCTTTCCCCCTCCTGCCCGCGTTAGCCGCACTGCTGACGATAGCGAGTGTGGGGGGACTGATGCTACTCAGAGGGCGCTGGGCTAAAAAGAGGGAGACTGGAACCACTGCACCGGCCACCGAAGCACCTGCGCCGAGGGGGCTCTCCGTGTCGTTCCCCGCAATCAAGCCCCCGCTACCCAGCGTGTGGGGTGTAGGCGAGGAGCTGAGCATGCTCGTGCTGTTGACGACCCCCGAAGGCTCACCGATGGCTGGCGCTCCTATAGGGCTGGTCGCACATGAGCACGCTGAGGAACTGCTGACCAACGGAGACGGTGAGGCGCGCGTATCCACAAAGTTCAGCGAGAAAGGGATCTACACTGTGACAGTGAATTATAAGCCTGGTGGAATGAAGGCGTCGCAGAAGGTCAGGGTGGTTGACTACCGTGAAGAAGTTGTCAGACTCTTTAACTCCAAGTTCAAGGAGGCCCGTGAACGCTTCAAGGCGGTCAAGGAAAACCACACGGCGCGGGAGCTCATGGAGTATCTAAAGGGGGAGACCCCCGCCGCGACGCACAGTGCCCTGGAGGAGATGGTTTTTCTGTTCGAGGAGGCGAACTACAGCCTGCACCCCGTTCAACGGGGGCTCTACGAGAGGTTCTACATAGCCATGATCGGCTTCGAGGAGGCGTACGTGGGTGGAGAAGAAGATTAGGCAAGTGATCGTCCCGACGCTGGCCTACGCGGGGGCCTCTATGCTGGTCCTGTGGCTTTTCGTGCTTCAGGAGACCACGGTGCCCATCAGCTTCCTGGGGTGGCAGCGCCTCGTGTCCCTCACGTTCCTAGGAACCCCTCTGCTGGCTGCGCTCACCGCGTACTATGCCTCCGTGGTGGTGGGCGAGCTCCTCGTTGGAGAAGCGGTTGAGCCCATCTCTGAGGGGCTGAGGCGCCTGGCTGTTACATCGTTCCTCTTCTTCGTCTCCGACTGGAGCCTACTGCCCGGATGGCTGAGCCCACTCACAGGCTTCATCTTCTACGCGTCCATACTGTCCATGCTGCACAAGACCCTGAGCATTGTGCTTGAGCCCATAAACCAGCTCTTTGAGCCCGTCCTGTCCAGCGTCTACATCCTCTTCATAGGCTTCATAGGCAGCCAGGCGTGGCTACAGGTGTACCCCTACCTGGAGAGGTACATACTTAACTCGGTCTACGCGCCCATGCTTCTCCCCTACGTTCAGTCTGGCGTAGCCGAGCCCATCAACAGCGTCATAGTCGTCAGCACGGCCCTGGTCTCGGTGCTGGCCCTGGCCGGCGTACTCAGGAGCCACCCGAACGTGTACCTGAGGTACGTCGGAGACATGGCATCGGGTAGGCTCGAGAAGATGACCCTCCTCTCGTTCATGGTGATCTACTACTTCTTCTTCGTGAGGAGCTTCCTGCTCAGAGCCTCAGGGATTAACCCCCAGTACGTCGTCGTGGGGGAGTGGGCGGCGCTGTGCATGGGCTTCTACCTGTCATACAAAGGTTTGAAGAGGTTCACATCCGAGTCCCTGGTGAGCGAGGACTACACGGGCACCTGGAGTAAACACGTGCAGCAGGTGAGCCTCAGAGGCGAACCCGAGATGACGCTATTCGAGGCGCTGCTGGACAGGTTCGTCAGAAACGGCGAGCTCGACGAACTCGTAGTACAGTTGACCCTCCTTCTTGAGCACTCGGGTCTCAACCCGGCAGCCGTAACCGCCGCGCTTTCTCCCCTCATAAACTACAGGGACGATCCGCTGCCCCGTATAGGGTTTGCGTGGCAGACCGATAACGCCTTGAAGCGCAACTTAGCTCAGAGAAAGAGGGTCATTAACACGGTGCTCGGCTCCATACATTTTAAGCCCTACGGCCCTGAGGCTGAGCCGATACAGGGTCCACTAGTTAAAGCCGAGGAGGCTAAATAGTTGCAGTTAGAACAGTTCAAGGTTTATTGTGATGAGATACTGGACGCTGTCCAGGGCTACTTCGTGGGTGAACGCCGGCTGCTGGAGAAGGTGCTCGCAGCGTCGCTGGCCAACGGCCACGTCCTGTTCGAGGACAACCCGGGTCTGGGTAAGACTCTCCTGGCCAAGGTCTTCGCGAAGGCTACGGGCTGCGACTGGAGCCGCATACAGTTCACCCCGGACCTGATGCCTTCGGACATCATCGGCACCAAGGTTTGGCGGGCTAACACAAGCGAGTTCACGCTGGAGAGGGGCCCGGTCTTCACCCATATACTGCTGGCGGACGAGATCAACCGTTCGCCGCCCAAGGTTCAGTCAGCCCTCCTCGAGTGCATGGAGGAGAGGCAGGTCACCATCGAGGGGGAGACCATGAGGCTTGAGCGCCCCTTCTTCGTCCTGGCCACGCAGAACCCGATAGAGCTGGAGGGCACGTACCCGCTCCCGGAGGCGCAGATGGACAGGTTCCTGCTGAAGTTGTCCACGGGCTACGTCGGCAACGTGGATCAGGAGGTGGAGATACTGAAGCGCAGGGCCTCGTGGAGGAAGGACGACCCCACAGACTTCGTCGAGGGCGTCACATCCACCGAGGGCTTCAGGGAGCTGCAGGACCATGTTGAGACGGGCGTGTACGTGGACGAGCAGATATACTACTACATCTCGAACCTGGTCAGGGCCACAAGGGTGAGCCCCTATGTGGAGGTCGGGGCAAGCCCTCGCGGCGGCCTGAGCCTCTTCAAGGTGGCCAGAGCCAACGCGGCGATAAACGGCAGGGACTACGTGATCCCAGACGATGTGAAGATGTACGCCGTGGACGCCCTTGCTCACAGGATGATCATGAAGCTGGAGTACGCCCTGGACGACAAGGTCTCCCCCGCAGGGATCGTGCAGAACGTCCTGGAGAAGGTTGAAGCCCCCAAGGAGACTATGCGCAGGTAGCTACCATGATCACCGGTGTACCCCTGAGGCTTACCCTCAGCGCCTTCGGCTTCATGCTCGCGGGTATGGTCACCGGTAACATTTACATGATCCAGCTGGGGCTCTTACCCCTCCTATTCGTACTGCTCGGGATGATAATCCGTCAGCCCACCCTGTTTACAGTGGAGCCGCCACAGCAATCCGTCAGCGTGGACGTGGGGGACGAGCTGACGGTAACCCGCGTGGTCCATGTCGCGGATGGGCTGGGGCTGGTCACCCTGGGCGAGGAGCTGCCGCCGAGCTTCGAGCTGCTTAAGGGCAACAACATTCAGGCCTTCTGGAAGCAGCCCGGAGAGGCTCAGCTTGAGCTCAAGTACCGCGTCAAGTGCACGAAGAGGGGGACATACAAGTTCGGCAGCCTCCTCTGGGAGTCCAGGCACCCGCTGGGCATGGTTCCCACGAAATTGGGCTCACTGGAGCTCAACCAGGAGCTCATCGTTAAGCCCCGGACGCTCAAGGTGAAGAGGATCAGGCAGCAGAAGGTGTTCACCAAGATACCCATGCCCGCGGAGTCCAGGATACAGATGGGCGTACCCACCACGGACTTCAAGGAGCTGAGGGACTACAGCTTCGGAGACTCGTACAAGCAGATCAACTGGAAGGCCACGGCCCGGAAGCAGAGGTCCAGCCTCCCCACCGTGAACGAGTACGAGAAGGAGGGCAGACAGGTCGTGTACGTTTTCCTTGACACCTCAAGCCACCTGGGCGTCGGGACCACCCTGAGCAACAGCTTCGAGTACGCCGTACAGGCCACCCTAGGGCTGACGGAGTTCTACTTGGCGCGGCAGTTCAAGGTAGGCCTTAGCCTCTTCAACAGCCAGCCTCGGCCCACAGCGCCCGACCTCAAGGGGACAGAAGGGGAGCCCCTCTCCCAGCACGTGTTCCCTGAGGGTGGGCGAGTCCAGCAGTACCGGATACAGAGGATGCTCCTGAACGCCGAGCTGCAACTCTCGCACAGGAGCCTCAAGGAGGCGCTGGCCCGCGTCCGCGGCCACGTCCTAGGCACCAACCCGCTGTTCGT
This sequence comes from Bathyarchaeia archaeon, assembly GCA_036396185.1. Lineage (GTDB taxonomy): Archaea > Thermoproteota > Bathyarchaeia > TCS64 > TCS64 > RBG-16-57-9. The sequence goes on from DASWLJ010000039.1 coordinate 4,561, forward strand.
CGTGGTCACCTGGATTAGGGTGGAGAACCTGTCCAGCCTCATGGAGGGCACCAAGGAGCTGTCCAAGTACATCAAGAACCGTAGGCAGCGCCCCAACGTGCTGGTGGTGAACGTTTCAGGCTTCGAGCTGGCCTCTGAGGGGCAGGAGAGCCAGGCTGTTCAGCTGATGGAGTTCAAGGAGACTCACCTTGTCTCCCGGCTGAGGTCCATGGGTCTCATGGTCGTAAACTGGTACCCCCTAAAGCAGTCCATAACCGAGGTTCTGCTCACCCAGGTCAGAGGTGTGTGACATGATCCGCACATATATCCGGGTCTACGAGGCCTTCATCACGATACTGAGCAGCTTCCTCGCCGTGAGCTCCTTCTTCTCCACGTCCCTCTACAGGGTGATCAGCGAGACACTCGTCGAGACGCTGAATAGCTTCCACATACTGACGACCTCAACGCAGAGCATAACCACATACGCGCCTATAATGCTCAGCACCTTGGTGTTCCTAGTCGTCATATACGACTACGCCGCCGGGAAACCCGAGAACATGATCGACATATATGAGATCAACCTGGTACTGATCACCCCCGAGCTTCTGGGGTTCTCAAAGCTCAACTGGCTAAACCTTGTGGAGAAGACCCAGATAGTTGAGCCCACACGCGGCCCATCCGCAGTCTTCTTCACCGGAGTCATAGTCCTCATAGGGTACGTCTCCCTCCTCTTCACGGCTAGGGCGCGTGAGACCTACAGCGAGCTCGAGGCCCGGGGCGTTGTCCCCTCTCAACTCGGCGCCGTCTTCATGAGGCAGAACCAGGCATCCATAGCCCTAGCTCTGTCATCCGCGGTGGTTTGCGCTGCAGTCTTCTACGTCCTCCCGCCGCTGAAATCTGTGCTCGCTCCCATCGTGTCGGGTTTGAGCTACAGTTACCTGATCCTGGGAGCGGTCGCCGTAGCGGCGATCTCGCTGGGCGTGGGCGTCTACTTCATTGAGCAGGGCGAGAAACGAGAGGCTACTAAAAACGGGTCATGAGGCCCGGCAGAGGCTAGCTTTGGAGGCTGTTGAGAGCTTCGGTAAGGGTCTCCTTCATACTCGCGATCGTGTCAGATGATACATTCTTGATCGTGTCCAGTTCGCCGAAGTCTGTCTCGGCCATCCTCGTCAACTCGTGAACCTCCACCTCGGGAACCATGGTCTTGAGGTCGGCGACGTACACGATGCCGCCCTTCCTGTTCTTGATCTCCTTGTCAAGGTGCTCTATGTCCCACTTGTAGGCTGGGGCCTTCACAATGTACTCCTCGTCGTCGGCGTCTCCGATGCTCTTCCTTATCTCTAGGAGCTCGTGGTCCTTCCGGGCCGTGACCAGGGCGTTCTCCATGCGGTCGATGTCGGCCTTGAAGCGTTTAATGATCTCGTCTCTGCGGCTCACCCAGATCTTTCCCTGCTCCACGTAGCTGTCGAAGAGCTTCTTGAATGTCTCCTCCTTTACCTGGTTGTCCTTGAGTAGCTTTACCAGCCTGATCTTTAGGGTAATGTTCTTGGCTAGGTTGTCCATGACCTCCTTGGTTAGCGGGTCAGGCGCGAACTCGACTCTTATATCCTCCATCTCCTCTGGCTCCATCTTGATCGTAATCGGTATAGGTGTAGGCTCCGGGGCCGGCTCCTCGTAGACCTCCGGCTCAGGCTCCACAGCCTCAACCGTGGGCTCCTCAGGTGGCTCCTCCAAGACCTCCTCCTCTGGCTCCACTTGTTCCTCCACTATGTCCGTCTGCGGCTCCTCATCTAACTTGTATTCTGCTTCGGGCTCGGGCTCGACGGTGGCCTCCAAGGGCTCAGGCTCCTCGATCGCCTCTTCCTCAGGCTCCTCCACGTCGAGGGATACTTCCTCCGCCTCGATGACAGTTACCTTCACCTCAGCCCTCTCGGCCTCAGGTGCAGGCTCCTCCTCTAATACCGGTGGCTCGGCCGGCCGCTCGATCTCGACCCCCATGTCCACCTCCTCCTTGGGGGCCACCACCTCCAGGGTCTCGGGCTCCGGCTCTACCATCTCTGTTTTCTTCTGCTCGATCTTGTATAGTGGGTACCCGCAGTTCAAGCAGTACAGTGTTTTAGGGACATCCTCCTTGCAGTTAGGGCAGTGGATAACTTCAGATGATAGGTCTCCGAACATCAAGGAACACCCCTGCGATTATCCTCAGCATATGAGAACATGGAGGACATAATTAAATACATACATCACGACGTTTCCCACATACAAGAGTAAAATTGGATAGTAACTGGTAGAAACCCATAATATCGTAGATAATAAATGATAAAACCTCACGAGATGAGACTCAGCTGAACCGGGACCTTACTAACGTAGTGAAGCAGTCCGCCAAGGGTAGTCTCATACTTGTCATTGGACAGGTAATCTCGACTGTCATCTCCGCCCTCGGGATGATATACGTGTCCCGCGTCCTGGGCTCAACGAGCTTCGGGGTGGTCTCCATAGCTCAGGTCCCCATCGGCTTCGCGTACATCCTGATGAACCTGGGCACAGATCAGGCTCTGATCAAGTACATCGCCCAATACAAGTACGAGGGAAAGACAGAGAACCTGAAGCTCCTCATAGAGTCTGGGCTGTTCATCAGCCTAGTCGTGGGCCTATTCTACACTCTTCTGCTCTGGTTCTCAGCAGGTTATCTTGCGTCCAGCGTCTTCAATCAGCCTGAGCTGGAGATACTGATAAAGATACTTTCGCTGGGCGTCGTCGGGCAGTCGATCATCACCTCGGCGTGGGCAATCATCCTGGGGTACGAGAGGATGACTCTGAAGAGCCTCAACATAATAGTGTTCTCGTTGTTGAAGAGCCTGTTTGGGCCTGTGCTTGTGTACCTGGGATACGGCCCGGTCGGGGCCGTGTTGGGCGAGTCCGGGCCGCTGATCTTCTCCAGCCTTCTCGGGCTCGTGTTCATCTACTTCATCTGGAAGAGCGAGCATCACTCGAAGGCTAGCCTCAGCCATTTTGAGGGCGTCAAGATGCTGCTCGACTATGGGTTTCCCCTCTTCCTGGCGAACATTGTGACGGGGCCACGCTCACACATTAACTCGTACCTGCTGTCTGTGTACGTGGCGGCTGACCTGATCGGCAACTACAGTGTGGCTACCCGGTTCTCCGTTCTCGTCGGGCTCGTAGCCACCCCTATCTCCCAGGTCATACTGCCCCTCTTCTCGAAGCTGGAAAGCAACATCGATGACCTCAAGTTCGTGTACCAGAACTCTATCAAGTACACGTCGCTCATCATTTTCCCCGTCATAGCTGTCATCATTGCCCTGTCCACCCAGATCATCCAGGTGCTGTACGATGGAGATTACCAGCAGGCACCCCTCTACATGAACCTGTACCTTGCCGCTTACTTCTTCGTCGGAATAGGCTCCATCAGTAACCTCAGGCTTCTAAACAGCAGGAAGCTGACGAAGGACACGTTCAACGTCATGCTGCTTCAAACGGTTGTGACGCTGCCCCTCACCTACCTGCTCATCCTTAGGTGGGGAGTAATTGGTATGCTGGTCTCCGAGCTTGTTGGGCCCCGATTTGGGATGCTTTACGGGATATACGTCATAAAGAAGAAGTTCGGGTTCACTTTCGATTACAGCTCCTCACTGAAGCTGTTCGTTTCAGCCTTCGCCGCCTACCTGGTCTCGTCCACAGTGTTCTCGGTATTAGGCTTGAACCCATGGCTGGAGCTGGTACTGGGATCGATCCTCGTTGTCGTCATCTACATTGGCGGCATAGTAGTGCTCAGGGTGCTTGTGAAGAGGGACATCCATGACATACGCAGCGTCTCGGATGCATTCGGGCCCTTGGCGGAGGTGTTCAGGTTGTTCATCGGCCTGATAGGACGCTTCGTAGGTGAGTAGACGGCGACAGTTTCCAGCTCCTCCCCGTTTTGACGTTTAAAAAGTATTTATGAGTAAACATGGATTTTTTTCCATTTCTTGATTTCTGCATAACTATAAAAATATCATCATCAATATGATGGGAGACATAGAAATGAACGGTCTTCTCTCCCTACTGTACACCTTTTTCGTGGAAAAGCTCCCCTATGTTACTGTTGTTGTTTTTAGCATTGGTATGGTTCTCAAGATTCACAGGTGGCTAAGCGCTCCAAAGGAGCCGACAACGCCTAAACTGAATATTTTCTTTTCACTGAAGTACATCCTTTTGGATGTTGTTCTATTTAGAAAGACCTTTGAGAGGGATAAGAGCACTTGGCTGGTCTTATTCCTTTTCCATGGGTGCATCGCAGGCATACTGTTCGGCCACATGAGGGGGTTTTACCTGTGGTCCGCCTCACTATTTTATCCACTGGGCCACTGGTTTGCGGAGTTCATGGTCCACACACTGCCAATCTACGTTGGCTGGGTCTTCATCATCACCCAGATTCTCCTCCTCGCTCGCAGGCGCCGTCTTGAGGGTAACCAGCTTACATCACTGACAACGGACTACGTCACCCTCGTCCTGCTCCTAGCCACAAGTATAGTGGGCCAGGGCATGAGGATCTTCCCTCCTGAGGCTATCCCAGCTGAAGTGTACGATATTGTCTTCATCCCCGGGTTCATTGTGCTTCACCTTGAGGCTGTGCCGAGCTATCACTGGTTCCACGTGCATGTACTCTTGACTCAGTTGCTAGTAATGTACGCGCCGTTCAGCAAGCTCATTCACACTATCAGCGGGGTGATTTCACCTGCCATCTACGGATCGTGGAGGAAGCAGTATGACATCTGATAGGGACAATGTAGGCAAGGCAGCCTTATCGAAGATAACGCGGCGCCAAATAATGGAGCTGGACACCTGTAGCCACTGCGCCCTATGCACCGAGAACTGCCCCGCATACGATGTATCGAAAAACCCGCTACACGCTCCTGGGGTAAGGTCGGCTGAGACTGTCAAGTTGTACGAAAAGAAGTTCTCCTTACTGGCGCGGGTACTTGGTGAGAAAAAAATCACAGATCGGGACGTAGCTGATCTGTCTGAGAGCACCTACCACTGCACTCTCTGCGGCCGTTGCCGTGAAGCCTGCCCCTTCGGGTTTCAGACCCACCAGCTCTGGATCAGAGTCAGGGAGATAGTGAACGAGCTCGGCGGGAACCCCGAGAACGTGGTCAGGCTGGGCAAGCTCATGGGGGAGAACATGAACCCCTATGGCTTAGAGCCCGACACGCGTCTTGACTGGGCAGATTACACGGACTTGGAGGACCCGCCGGTAAAGGATAACGCCGAGATAGCGTACTTCGTGGGCTGCACCACAGCCTTCAAGGGGGCGAACCACGAGGTGGCCTTCTCCGTTTCTTCCCTCTTGAACCATCTGGGAGAGGACTGGACGCTTCTGGGCGAGGACGAATGGTGTTGTGGTAACCCGAGTCTCATCTCAGGTGATGAGCACACCGCGAAGGCCTACGCTGAGCACAACGTGGAGGCCCTGGAGTCCCGGGGGGTCAAGAAGGTTATCACGAGTTGCGCGGGGTGCTTTAGGGTAATCAAGTTCGAGTATCCTGTGTTGCTGGGACGGAAACCAAGCTTCGAGGTGGTCCACGCCGTGGAGTACTTGAGAGAAGTACTGTCCACAAGGGATCTCACGGTGAAGCCCACTGACCTGAAGGTGATCTACCATGATCCATGCGAGCTCTCAAGGCTGGGCGGCGTCGTTGAGGCGCCAAGAGATGCGTTGGCTAGACTCGCTAGCAGTGTCCTGGAGTTCGATGAGCGGGGCATAGACGTGAGGTGCTGTGGAGGAGGCGGGCTTTTGCAGGCCGTGGACGGCGGCATGCGTCTCGCCATAGTTAAGAAGAGGCTGGACGAGGCTAGGGAGAAGGGGGCTGACCTCCTGGTGTCCGCCTGCCCTGCCTGTAAACTGGCGTTCGTTGATGGCGTCCGTGAGTATAAGACCGGGATAGAGGTCCTGGACATATTGGAGTTGGCTGCTCGTCAGCTGGGGCTGCTGTAGATGGGTTCGATGCGGTTGGTGTACGGTTACGGGGTGCTGCTGAAGCCTAAGGTATTGCTGGCGATGTTGGCCCTGTACCTTTTGACTTTCTTTACTTCGGCGTCGTATTCTGGTGGGGTTTCCTACGATGGGGTTTTGTTCTTGGCGGGGTTCCTGGCTGTGGCTTTCGCTGTGAGCGGGGCCAACGCTCTCAACTGTTACCTCGATAGGGACATCGACTCCGTGATGGCTAGGACCAGTGGGCGCCCCCTTGTGCTGGGCACTGTTTCGCCTGGCGGGGCTTTGGGTTTCAGCGGGGTCATGATGGTGGCTGCGGCGGGTCTGGCCGTGTCCCTGGGGCCTCTGCCGCTCCTGCTCCTGGTTGAGGGTGCAGGCAGCTACCTTGTCCTGTATACGCTGGTGCTGAAGAGGAGGTCCAGCGTGAATGTCCTGTTTACCGCTCCGAGTGTGGCGGCTCCGGCCTGGTTCGGGTGGTACCTCGGGGGGGCTCCCCTCTACCCTCTGGGGCTGCTGATGGGGCTGTTGGTGGCCGTTTGGGGGCCGCTGCATATTTGGAGCCTGGCCTACGTTTATGCTAAGGATTATGTTCGGGCTGGGGTGCCGATGGTTCCTGTGGATGCGCCTGGGGGTAGGGCGGTTGCTTGGATTCTTGTGGCGCTGGGGTTATTGGTGGGCTCGTCTTACTTGTTGGCGCCTTGGGCGGGCTCGTTGGTGTATGTTGTGGGGGTTACGGCTGTTAACGTTCCTTTGATGCTTGCCGGGATTAACCTTTACCGGGTGGGGTCGAATAGGTCTGGGTGGCTGTTGTTTAAGTTGTCGGCGCCGTACATCATCTTGGTTTTCGCGTTGTTTCTCGTGAGCCACGTCTTGTAGGCTTATAACGGCGTGCCTGTTAGAACGGGAAAAAAATTTTCCGTCTTTTGCGTCACGTTCCACGTTGTAGCCCCTCGGTTCGTCGTCTGAGCCCCTTAGAGCAGGGAGTTGAAAGCCTCTGTTTTGGTGGTGTTTTGGCTGATTAGGCCTTATTCCGTTAAACCCACCTTGAGCTTAGATAATACGTAAATTGGGCTTATATTTTCCCTAGAAAAATTGCATTTACTGTAGGTCCAGCGCAGGATTTATAAAGTTGAAGAGTGAGTCCATATGATGTCAAGTGAATACTCTTCCCCGAGGTTGAAGTGCCCGTACTGCGACGTTCTTCTCCAGTCTCACCGGGAACTGAGGGTCCACGTCGGCAGTAGCCACAGGGAGAAGGTGGACGCCTTCATGGAGGAGTACTTCGGGGGCAGGTGGATCGAGGTCGACTTCATCTCGCTCATGCTGAGGAGGTCGCTGGGCGCGGTGACGGAGGAGTCCTGCGTGGAGTGCGGCGGGTGCGACGTGGAGTGCCCAGTCTCCGCGGCCCAGGAGGGATTCAAGCCGTATAATGTTCCGGTCCAGGTGAGCGAGGGGTGCATCAGGGGCCTGCTCAGGTCGGGGGCGATCTGGGCGTGCACCAGCTGCTTCGCCTGCGGGGAGGGC
>DASWLJ010000040.1:0-2229 GCA_036396185.1 Bathyarchaeia archaeon
CGGGATCGCCACGAGCTCACCGGTGAACTTGGTCAGTTCCTTGAGGTTCACTGAGTCGAGGACGCGTTTCTCCACGGCGTTCATGTCATCGAGAACATACACTGTTTAAGCTAATATCATCTTTACCGGTGGAGGCTCAAACCCTGTTCATCACCCTGTCTGCGAACAGTTTCAGGCTCCTCAGCTCGTCGCCGTAGTGCCACCGGAGGATGAAGTGATCCACCCCCAGGGCCACGTACTCCCGCAGCAGCTCGATTAACGTGTAGGGTGTGGCCGCGATGTTGGGCCGCTGCCTGCTGAGGTACCTCATGTACTCCGTGCCCCGGTTCAGCCGGAGCTGCTCCAGCCTCTCGTCCACGCCATCCTGTGTCTCATCCAGCACAACCATCAGCCCCGCCGACACACGTATCTCGGATGGGTCACGCCCCAGCCTCCCGCAGTGGCGCTCCAGCGTATCCAGCCGCTCCTTGATGAACCCGGGGGGATGGCTCCAAGAGAAGTTCACGGCGTCCGCGTGCTTTGCTGCCACATGCAGCGTCTTGCCCCCTGTGCCTCCCACCCACACCGGTAGAGGAGTCTGGACGGGCTTGGGTGAACACGGCGCCTCGCGGACCTGGTAGTACCTGCCATCGAAGCTGGCCTTGTCCGTCGTCCACATGCGCCTGCAAACCTCCAGCGCCTCGTCCAGCTGCCTTATCCTGGCGCCGGGCCCCGGGAACATGTAGCCGTACGCGTCGTACTCCACGTCCTTCCAGCCCGCACCGATGCCGAAGTTGAGGCGGCCCCCGCTGATGTTGTCTAGGGACGCCGCGGCCTTCGCCAGCAGCGCGGGGCTGCGGTAGCTCTGGGACGCCACCATGGCCCCCAGCCGAAGCCTCGCCGTGTCCCGGGCGAGGGCCGTGAGGACTGTGTAGCATTCCAGGCAGTCGGTGTCCACTGTCTCCGGGGTGAGGAAGAAGTGGTCGCTCACCCAGATGGACTCGTACCCGAGCCTCTCAGCAGCGCCGGCTATTTCCCTGATCTTATCATACGAGAACCCGTACTGGGGCTCGATCTGGACGCCGAACTCGACCTTAGCCATGAGTCAATGTTCCTCTATGGGTTATTGGCTGTTTTGATGCCGGAAAACATTAAGACCCGGCGCAGCACACCTGTTGAGATACAAATGAAGGCCGTGATGAAGACCAGGCCGGAGCCGGGGGTCGAGGTCAGGGACGTGCCCGTCCCCAGAGCCAAGGAAGACGAGGCCATCATCAAGGTCAAGGCAGCCGCCATATGCGGAAGCGACCTGGGCATCTACAACTACACGCCGGCCTACAGCAAGATGAGGCTCCCCGTGGTTCTCGGCCACGAGTTCGCTGGAGAGGTCGTCGAGACAGGTTCAGCGGTGCAGGGCTTCCGGGCCGGGGACAGGGTCCTCGCGGAGTCTGTGAAGGCCTGCGGCGCATGCGACTTCTGCAGAGCCGGGATGAGCAACCTCTGCGACGGCTCCACCCTCTTCGGCATCCACACGGACGGGGGCTTCGCCGAGTACGTCGCGGTCCCAGCCTCGCTCCTACACAGGGTGCCTGACGCCATGGGCTACGAGGAGGCAGCCTTAGTCGAGCCCCTCAGCAACGCCCTCCACTTCGTCAGGGACATAACGCCATTCAGGTTCGGGGACCTCGTGGTGGTTCAGGGCTGCGGACCCATAGGGCTCTTCAGCGCCCAGCTCTTCAGGCTGGGTGGAGCCAGGGTGCTGGTGACCGGCCTCACGGTGGATGAGGCGAGGTTCAGGATCGCTGGGAGGCTGGGCCTTGAGACCCTGAACGTCGAGGAGGAGAGCCTCGCGGACAGAGTCATGGAGCTCTCAGACGGCGGCGGTGCCGACGTCGCCTTCGTCGCGGTGGGGGCGCCGCAGGCGGTGAAGCAGGCGACGGAGATCGTCAGGAAGAGGGGGCGCATCACGGTGGTGGGCATCTTCGGCAAAGAGGTGCCCGTGGACTTGACGCGACTGGTGCGGCGCGAACTCTCCATAGTGGGAGCATACGACGCCAAGCCCGACAACTTCACCCAGAGCATCGACCTCATAACGTCGGGACAGGTGAACGTCAGGGATGTCCTGACCCACAGGTTCAGCCTGGAAGAGGCCGAGGAGGCGTTCAGGGTGGCCCTTGACAGGTCCGGCGGCAAGGTGGAGTTCATACCCTAGGAGCCTGATTGGTTGACCCTCAGGGATAACTGGCTCAG
>DASWLJ010000041.1:0-3013 GCA_036396185.1 Bathyarchaeia archaeon
GTGTCTCATACATGGCCATCACCTAGTCGCCAGAATTTTAGAGCATGTGAAGTGCGCGCACGCCGACATATAAGTGATGGTTGATTCATATGATAGGCTAGACTTCCGTGACGGCGTCCTTCACGGTCATGTTGAGAACCACCTCAGCGATGTCCGCCCCGTACTCCGCCGTGCGGAGAATGCTCTCCACGATGAGCCTCAGGGCGGGGACCTCCTCGGGGGGCGCGTGCTTCACGATCTTGTGGATGACCTCGGCCTCCATGTTCCTGGCCTGCTGGGCCTTCTCCAGCACGTTGTCGGCCTCCATGTAGTCCTCGTCGAACACGGACTCCATGCTGGTCTCGAAGACGCTGAGCGCGAAGGAGCTCAGCCTCTGAAGCTCGTCCAGAAGCTCGGAGTCCATTGTGCTTAGGGTGAGCTCAAGCCGGTTCTGGGCGATGTTGACGGCGTGGTCCGCCATGCGCTCCACGCTCTTGGTTATGAGCCTGTAGCCCAGGCACTCCCTCGGGCTCTTGAGGCCGCTCTCCTTGAGCACGAGCCCCTCCATGACGGCCACCTTCAGCAGCCTGATGATGTAGAGGTTGAACCTGTCCACCTCGTCGTCCATGGCCACTACTTCCCTGGCCAGTTGGAGGTCCTCGGTCCCTAGGGCGACGATGCTGTCCCTGTGCATCGAGGCGGCTATGATGCTCATCCTACGGAGGGCGTCCTTAACGGAGAGCTCAGAGTAGCTGAGGAGCACCTGTAGGGTCAGCTCCTGGGGCAGGTCCGAGAGTATCTCTGTGCCCACCAGCTTCTTGCGGGTGAAGTCCTTCACGGCGAACCTCTGGGCACTGTCTATGCGTTTCTGGCTGCTGCGTATCTGTATGATGTTGTACCCCATGAGGTACGCGGACACTATGCGGCGTACGATGCTCTCAGGGGTGTCCTCGGGCTTGGGGGATATGACAGCCTTCTTGATGCCTATGGTAACCTCGGCTCCCTGTGGCTGAAGACGCAGGGTCAGGTCATCCTTCTGGGAGATGCGTATGACGCTCCCCTTCTGCAGCCCCATCTGCTCCACCCAGTCCTTGGGGAGGGAGACTATGTAGGTGGAGCCCCCCGTCACCTGTATCTTACGTAACTCATCCGGCTCTGTTCTTCTGGACATGTAGAATCGTCGCCTAAACTATCTAAAAAGATGGTTGAATATATATAATTGTTTTTTATATAAAATTCATAAGTTCTATAGAGATATATTGATTTAATAGGAATCGTCTTTGCTATATATATTATTGGGGGAATATATTTATTATATCATTGTAATAGGAGCGTCGAGGACGTAAAATGAAGAACAACGTCATAATTGCAGGAATTGTAGCGGTACTAATAGTCGCAGCAGGTGGCTACTACTGGTGGACAACACAACAGGACAACAACGTCGAGCTGTCAGGGACTATCGAGATCGATGGCTCAAGCACAGTGTTCCCAATAACACAGGCGGTCGCCGAGGAGTTCCGGAAGATACACACCGCGGTGCGAGTGAACGTCGGGGTATCCGGAACCGGAGGAGGATTCAAGAGATTCACCGCCGGTGAGACGGACATCAGCGACGCGTCCAGACCCATAAAGGAATCAGAGAGAGAGCTGGCCCAACAAAACGATGTAGAGTATGTTGAACTCAGTGTCGCCCTCGACGGGATAGCCGTCGTCGTGAACAAGGGCAACACGTGGGTGGACTACCTGACCATGGAAGAGCTCAAGAAGATGTGGGAGCCCGACAGTGTGGTCGACTCCTGGGACGACATACGGCCCGAGTGGCCGGCCCAACCCATAAGGCTCTATGGCCCTGGGACGGACTCAGGCACCTTCGACTACTTCACGGCCGAAATAGTGGGTGAGGAGGGAGCCAGCAGGCCGGACTTCACGGCCAGCGAGGACGACAACATACTGGTGCAGGGCATAGCCGGCGACCAGTACGCGCTGGGCTACTTCGGCTACGCGTACTACGCCGAGAACACCGACAAGCTGACGATCATCCCCATCGACTCCGGGGACGGCCCAGTCACCCCCTCGGACTCCACCATAAACGGCGGCCAGTACACGCCCCTCAGCAGACCCCTGTTCATATACGTGAGCAGAGAGTCCCTTGAGAGGCCTGAGGTCAAGGCCTTCGTGGAGTTCTACATGGAGAACGCTCTGGACCTGGTCTCAGAGGTGGGATACACACCGCTACCCGAGGACGTCTACGTGGACAACCTCGACCTGATAAACTAAATCATTTATCTGACAATCAATAAAAGTGACCTGATTGAAGGGCGGGAAGGGTAGAGGGGAGGCGAGACGCATAGAGGGCATCATTGAGAAGGTGTTGTTCATATGCGCCGCCCTGTCCGTGTTCACCACCCTCGCAATCCTGGGCGTGCTCGTCTTCGAGGCGGTCGGCTTCTTCTCCCAGGTCTCCATAGTAGAGTTCCTGACGGGCACCCAGTGGACCCCCCTCTTCAAACCCCAGCACTTCGGGGTGCTGCCCCTAGTTGCTGGCACATTTCTGGTCACCGTCATAGGGGTAGGGGTCGCGGTGCCCATAGGGCTGGGCGCAGCCGTCTTCCTCAGCGAGTACGCGCCAGAGAAGGCTAGAAGGGCCATAAAACCGGTGCTTGAGATACTGGCAGGGATACCCACGGTGGTGTACGGCTACTTCGCCCTCACCTTCGTGACGCCCCTGCTTCAGAGGGTCTTCCCAGAGATGATCGTCTTCAACGCCCTGAGCGCGGGGCTCACCATGGGTATCATGATCATCCCCATGGTGTCCAGCCTGAGCGAGGACGCCATGCTCTCTGTCCCCAAGTCCCTGAGGGAGGGGGCGTACGCCCTGGGGGCTCAGAAGCACGAGGTGGTCACCCATATAGTTGTCCCCTCAGCACTATCAGGTATCGTCTCATCCATTATACTGGCTATAAGCCGGGCCATAGGGGAGACCATGATCGTGAGCATAGCGGCGGGCTCCACGCCCAGGCTCACCCTCAACCCC
>DASWLJ010000042.1:0-4078 GCA_036396185.1 Bathyarchaeia archaeon
TTGGGGCTGGGTGAATAAGCTGAGGGAGCGTCTGCCAGCAGCCAGGTTCGTTGACGTGGGTGAACGGCTGGGCTACGTGCGGATGGTGAAGACGGCGGATGAGCTAGCCAGCATCGCTGAGGCTTGCAGAGTCTCAGATAGGGCCATGGAGCATGCGTTCTGTGGGCTCCGCACCGGGATGACGGAGCTGGAGCTGGAGAGGCTCATGGTCTCAGGGATGCAGGAGGCGGGAGCCGAAAGAACTTTCGCGGATGTCCTCTTCGGAGAGAGGGCGGCGCTGCCTCACGGGGGAGCGTCTGGGAGGAAGTTGAGGCCGGGGGAGTTCGTTCTCGTCGACATGGGCTGCACCGTGGACGGGTACTGGAGCGACTGTACTAGGACGGTTATTTACGGTGAGGCCACGGACAGGCAGAGAGTCGTGTACGACGTGGTGCTAAGGGCTAACAGGGTAGCCTTGGAAGCGGTTAAACCCGGGGCGACGTGCGAGTCCGTTGACGTCGCCGCCAGGAACGTGATCGAGGAGGCCGGCTACGGTCCCTATTTCATTCACAGGCTTGGCCACGGCGTAGGCCTTGAGATACATGAGCACCCCTACATCGTGAGAAACAACAGGCGGCGCCTGGAGCCCAACATGGTGTTCAGCGACGAGCCCGGCATCTACATCATGGGAGAGATGGGTGTAAGGGTCGAGGACACCGTCGTTTGCACTGAGAAGGGCGGCAGGTGTCTGACCGGTTTCCCCCGGGAGCTAGTGACGTACCCGGTGAAGTAAGGTGGCTCCAGTAGATCTCATAATCGTAGGCTTCGGCACCGGGATGGCCCTGGTGGGAGCGGCCATCTGCCTCTACTGGTACTTCTACTGGAACAAGAACTTCCAGGGCAAGCTGCTGACGGGGGGCCCCTACGCCCACGTGAGGCACCCCCTATACACCGGGTTCATGACGCTGACTGTCGGATTAGCGTTAGCCTTACCCGTTTACGAGACCCGGCTCCTAGTCGTCATCACCATGGCCGTCATAGCTGTGTTCGTACCCAAGGAGGAGGAGGCGCTCCAGAGGCAGGATAAGCAGAAGTACCGGGACTACATGGATCGGGTCAGATACAGATTCATCCCCCACATCTACTAGCCTTCCTCAAATTCCAGTCATAAACTTGGAACGGGGTTCTCAACACCGTTATAAAACACGTGCAGCCAGAATAATCCCATGTCCGCGGACATGGTCAAGTACTACAGGGACAGGGCCAAGGAGTATGAGCAGGTCTACGAGTGGAGGGACCCCGACCGGCAGGAGGAGCAGGACCGGATGGGAGACGAGATGAAGAAAGCCCTAAAGGGCTGCTCCATTCTCGACATCGGCTGCGGCACAGGGTACTGGACCGAGCGCGTCAGCGAGGCGGCTGAGAGCGTGACAGGCGTAGACATCAACGACGCGGTGCTGGAGATAGCCAGAAGTAAGGTGTACGGCTGCCCCTCGGATTTCCGCCTCATGGACGCCTATAACCTGGAGTTCCCGGACCGGTCCTTCACGGGCGCCCTGGCGTCCTTCTGGCTGAGCCACGTCCCACGCGAGAAGATGGACCAGTGGGTCGAGGGCATGCAGAGGGTGCTGAAACCTGGAGCCAGGGTGTTCGTCGCCGACAACACATTCATCGAGGGCGTCGGAGGGAAGCTGGTCACCAAGCCCGAGGACCCCAACACCTACAAGCTGAGGACGCTGAACGACGGCAGCCAGCACCTCATTGTGAAGAACTACCCGACGACCCAGGAGCTGGTAGACCTGTTCGGGAGACACAGCGCAGGCGTTGCAGAGAAAAACGTGTTCTACGGAAAATGCTTCTGGTGGATAAGCTACACCCTGAAGCCTAGGCCAGTGGCTTGAACTCTGTTTTAGGTGCGCCGCACAGTGGGCACTCCCAGTTGTCGGGGAGGTTCTCGAAGGCTGTCCCTGCGGGGTAGCCGTTCTCCGGGTCACCCAGCTTAGGGTCGTAGATGTAGCCGCATACTTGGCACTCGTACTTTTTAGGCATGGGTGAGGTTTGGGAACCCCGGAATATAAAACCGATGCAGCCGTGCTCAGCCATAAACGATAATATGAGCCGTGACCCAGTTCCACTGATGCTCTCGGAGAGAGAGGCCGCTAAGTACCCGTTCCTGAGCCGGGGGGTAGAGCTAGTCGATGGGCTGAACCTCCGGCTGGAAGACCTAGCCGACCCCAACTACAGCAAGGTGCTTGACAGGGCGGCCGAGAGGGTGACAGAGGCCATCGTTCAGGGCGTGGTCTCATCCAAGCTGGCTGACCCCCTCACCGAGCTCCTCAGCTACCCTGTGGCCGCTATGTACGTCTCACTGATCGGAGAGCAGTTCCTGAGCAGAAGGTACGCCCTGGCCGAGGCTGTACGGGCCTACGATCTACTGCAGGACGAGTACGAGGAGAAGATAATCCAGATTGCCAGAGACGAGTTCCACTGGGACCTCAAGCGGGAGCCTGAAAGCATAGACGGCGTCCTCTACAGCCTAAAGATAGCTTACCCCGACTACCTTAAGTCGTCTGTCGGGTTCCACGAGCCCAAGTGGAAGCTGGTGAACAGGAAACTGGTGAACGGGTACGTCAGCCTCACAGGGGTCGAGGCTGCGCGGCTTCTCCAGGTCGAGGTTGAGAACTGGGTCAAGGACAGGGTCTCGGCTCCCAGCAACTTCCAGCTCCCTGAGCCCCTCAAGACGCGGCTCGACCAGATCAGGAAGGTCTTCGACGAGAACAGGTCCAAGCTGGGCGGCAGCCAGCTTCCCGAGGAGGTTATGAACGAGGCCTTCCCGCCGTGCATGAGGTACTGCCTGGAGGGCCTCCTCGCGGGGAGGAGGGCCAGCCACATGGAGCGCTTCGGCCTCACGAGCTTCCTGATCAACGTGGGGATGCCTATAGACGACATGGTGCAGCTGTACGTGAGCGTCACCGACTTCGACGAGGCGCTGACCCGGTACCAGATAGAGCACATAGCCGGCCTGAAGGGAGCCAGAACCAAGTACACTCCCCCCACATGTAATACGCTGCGAACCCACGGAATATGCAGGAACCAGGACGCCGTATGCAAGACCGTGACCCACCCACTAAGCTACTACAGGAAGAAGGCGCAGAGGCTTCAGAAGAAACAGGAGGAGGCCGAGGAGGCTGAACCCTCAAATACCACCGCCTAGGATAGTGTGGACAAGAATGCAGGCACTATCAGAGGAGCGTAAACAGAAGCTCAAAGGCGTGGGACTCCACTACTGCAAACACTACAACAACGTGGTCAGGTTCAACGAGCCCGCATGCGGCCACTGCCCCCACTGCACCTACCCTAGACAGTAACCAGTTTTAAACCCCCGCGTAGATTACATGAACCATGGAAGAGGAGTGGGGCAGCCCCCAGTTCGTCGCGGAGCAGTTCCAGAGGTGGTACGCTCAGTACAGCCACACCGTGCCCGCCCCACTGGAGATCAGCAGCCGCGAGTTCGGGTTCCTCACCTTCCACGGCAGAAACATGTACAGACACATCCGGCTCCCCACCCAGGAGGAGCTACAGCGTTACCTCAGACAGAACGCCCCGGCCCACAGCTACCATAGCAGCAGCTACTACAGCGACCCCACCGCCGATATGGCGAGGAAGGGCTGGAGGGGAGCCGACCTAGTCTTCGACCTGGACGCCGACCACTTCGACCTCCCATGCCAGAGGGAGCACGACAAGTGGGTGTGCAGGAACTGCGGGAAGCAGGGCACGGGCCACCCGCCGGAGATATGCGAGTGCGGCAAGGCCCAGTTCCAGACCGAGACATGGCTCTGCGAGAGGTGCCTACAGGCCGCCAAGCACGAGACCCAGAAGCTCCTGGACATACTCATGCAGGACTTCGGCGTCGGCCCCGAGGAGCTCACAACCAACTTCAGCGGCAACCGCGGCTACCACGTCCACGTCCACAGCGGCCTGGTCAAGACGCTTGACCAGCACGCCCGCCGGGAGATCGTGGACTACATAATGGCCACCGGCCTTGAGGCCGAGTATCAGGGCTTCAGTCAGAGGAACAGGGGAGTCAAGTCAGTCCAAG
>DASWLJ010000043.1:0-10323 GCA_036396185.1 Bathyarchaeia archaeon
CCTGATCATGTGGGGCACCACGAAGGTCAGGATGCTGATGATGCCGCCCAGGGCGAAGAAGTAGGAGACCGCGATGAGCCGGAACGAGGGGGTCCTCATGGCGTCCGCGGGGAGCCAGTCGTCGGAGGAGTCGTGAGCCTCATCCGCGGATGGGTTGGCGCCGCCGTCCAGTTGCAGCCCCAGGCTCTCCGGGTCTTCCCGCATGAACAGGAACCCTATGATGCTGGTCACAACCAGCACCGTTAGCCCCAGGGCCTGGATCGTCGCCCTCCAGCCCAGGGCTGGGATGAGCGACGCCACGACAGGTATTATGACGGCCTGGCCGACGCTCACCCCCACGCTGCTCCAGCCCACGGTGATGCCCCGCTTCTTGTGGAAGAAATTGGATAGCGCCATGGTGGGCACCACGTAGAGGGCCGCCGACCCCGCCGCGGCCATGACGCCCCAGAAAAGGTAGAGCATCCAGAGCTCCTGGACCAGTGAAACCAGGGCGCCGCCTCCGCCCAACAGCAGGCCGCCCACCAGCACCGTCCTCCTGACGCCCACCTTCTCAGCCAGGCGCCCAACGAAGGGCGCCGCGAAGGCGTATACCCAGAAGAAGATGGTTACTCCGCTGGCCGTGGCGGCGGTGCTCCACCCGAGCTCCTCCTGGATGGGGGTGAAGAAGATGCCCACGCTGTATCTGAGGCCGTACATGAACATGTATATGAGGAAGGTGATGGCGAAGATCACCCACCCATAGTAGAAGGGAAGCCGCGCCTCCCAGTGGTCGTCCATGGCTCAAGTCACGCAGCTTTGTCGATAAAAGTTTTCCAGCAGCAACCCTAAACGCTTGCGTGTGTTAGAGGGTGTATGCGCAGCTGCGCACTATTCGACGTGGACGGCACTCTCCTCAGAGGCTTCATAGTCCAGAGCTTCCCCCGGTACCTGGCTGACCAGGGCGTGATCAGCCCCAGCTTCGCCGACAGGATCGATGAGGTCGTCCGCAGCTACAGCAGCGGCGCCGCCAATTACAGGTACGCAGCCGAGAACGTGCCGTCCATGTACGCTGAGGCCATCAGGGGCGTAGAGGAGGCCGCCGTCAGGGAGCACGCCGAGGAATACATGAGGGGCCACATGCCCGCGTCCATCCACACCTACGCCCGCGACCTGGTGGAGGCGGTCCGCAGGAAAGTGGACCTGGCAATAGCCTTGTCCGGCTCGCCGACGGAGCCAATACAGCTCGTGAAGGCCCTGGGCTTCAACCAAGCCTACGGGAGCGTCTTCGAGGCCAGGGACGGCGTCTACACGGGCAAGATACTCTGGAACCTGATACTGGGGGAGAAGAAGGCAGAATACGCCAAGATCGTCGCGGAGAGGCACGGCTTCAGCCTCCGCAGGACAGCCGGTTTCGGGGACTCGGACCAGGACGCCCAGACGATGCAGCTCACGGGGCTGCCCATCGCCCTGAACCCCAGCGGCGCCATGCGGGAGATTTGCCTGGCCCGGGGCTGGAGGATGTACACCACGGAGACCATCAACGTACCCGAGATCGCTGAGCTGGTCGCAGGTCTCCGAGAAGCCATTTAACCACGGGCAGCCACGGTGGGGGTGATGACGGTGCAGAGGGGAGTCACAAGGGACGTGGCGCTGGTCAGCGTCGCCATATTCCTCGTGGACGCCAGCCACAGCACCGTGATACCCATCTTCCCCGGCTTCGCCAGAGGCATAGGCGCATCCCTCAGCATGCTGGGAAGCTACGACTCCGTGTCAGCCATATTCATGCTCCTGCTCAGCATACCCCTGGGGCGGCTATCAGACAGGATAGGCAGGAAACGGATGATCACGCCAGGCATGCTGCTCTTCACCCTGGTGCCCCTAACATACCTTCTTGCGTCCTCGCCCCTCCACCTGTACCCCATAAGGCTTGGGCTCAGCCTCGGCATCGGCCTCATCTTCGGGAACGGGTTCCTCCTCATGTCCGAGGTGGCGGAGCCCGGGTTCAGGAACACTGCCCAGGGGATATACATGGCATCCATGGGCCTCGGCTTCACAGTGGGCCCCCTCATAGGCGGGTTCACAGCGAAACTCTACGGGGCGGGAACCAGCTTCACGATAAGCAGCGCCCTCGCCGTAGCCGGGGTACTCGTCCTGAGCATGGTCACCGAGAGGAGGGGCACTGAACCCAAGCCCGGCAGGGCGGGCCCCAGGCTCTCTGACCTCATGGCGGACACCAGGATCATCGCCTCGGGCGTCGCCAACTACGTGAACAACCTAATGTACGTGGCCGTCACGCTGTTCTTCCCCGTCTACGGGGCCAACATCGGGTTCGACGAGGCCCTGGTGGGCATCGGTTTGACGTCCAGGGGCCTCGCCAGCACCGTCGTCAGGCTGCCCGTGGGGGCCCTGACCAGACACGTGAAGGCACTGAACCTTATGATTCTGGGCCTCGCCTTCAGCGCGGCCACGGTCTTCGGCGTCTCCAGCAGCACGACGCTGGTCCTCGTCACGGCCCTCATGGGGCTCCAGGGAGTAGCCTACGGCGTCTACCTGACGTCAGGCAACGTGTACGTCTCGGAGGAGGCCCCCGAGGAGCTGAGGGGCACCGCCATGGCCGTCTACTCCATGTATGGCAACGTCAGCGGCGTGGTGAACCCCCTGCTCCTCGGGGTCATCGCCGAGGGCATCGGCGTCGGGGGAGCCATGAGGTTCGCTGCGGGCTTCACGGTGCTGGGCATCGTGGCGGTGATGGTTCTAGCCAGAGCCAGAAGCCGCTAAAGAACCGGGATCAACGGGTCTGGCTTCTAAGAACCTCGAAGGCCTTTGACGCGTCCTCCTCCCGCAGGATGAGGCTCACCTCGTCCCCCGTGAAGAAGGCGTCCACCATGTGCACCCCGTTCCTGAAGAGCAGGTCGGTCAGCAACGCGATCCTGTCGTACCTGTCGTCCCCCGGCACAGTCGCTATGCTGAGCTCAGCGTACCCCTCCCCCAGCTCAGGCTCGTACTGCCACAGGTCCTGCATGAGCTGGGTCATGGCCTCGCTGGTCGCGATGATCTTGAGGCTCCCCGGGAGCTGGTGGAACCGGACTGCTAGACCCTGCTTCTGGTGCTCCAGCAGCCCCTCGATGATCTCGGACTGCTCGCGTCGGCTCACCTTCAAAGTCAGCTCCTTGACGTTCGTCACCAGGTTCAGCCTGGACCCGTAGAGGGCGCCCTGAGACTCCACGGGGGTCCCTTCGAGGGCCTCCTTGCTGAACCTCATGATGGCCGTCACTATGGTGTTGGGGTCCACCTCGTCGCCCGCCAGACCCTTCACGTCCTCCTGAATGTACCTGGCGGCGGCGCTGTAGTTGATGACCTGCATACGGATGCCACGGTACAGGTAGGGGTTCTGGGTGATTATGACCCTGACAGCCTCCTGGACCGATCGCCTCCTGCTGGACATCACCTCATGTGGAAACCCGGCGTTATATAAAAATTTATGACAGGGAGTCATGTTTTCGCTTAATGCCGGGGGGTTTGAAGGAAACCCATTAACTATGTCAGATATATGACATTTTGACACAATATTTATAAACTGGGCTCTCCAAGGAACCCCACAGTGAAAAAACCATGTCATGGATAAACGACGACTTCGAGAAGATAATCGAACGCCTATTCAGGCAGTTCGGAGTGGACCCGGCCGCGGGACCCCTCAGCCAAGGTGACCCCAACGTGAGGTCATGGTACTACGGGTACACCATGACGATGGGGCCAGACGGCAAACCCGTGGTCAGGGAGTATGGGAACGGGCTCCCCGGACAGGCGTGGGGGCTACCCGTGGAGACGCCCCGGGTGGAGGCGCCCCAGACCGGGCCCCTCACCCAGGTGGACGTGGACAGGGACCAGATGAAGGTCCGGGTGCTTGTTGAGATGCCCGGCGTGACCAAGGAGTCCATCAAGGTCAACGCCACGGAGAACACGGTGAGGATCAGCGCCCACAACGAGCGCAAGGACTACGACGCGGAGGTCCCCCTGAACGCCAAGGTGGACCCAGCTTCGGCTAAGGCCACATACAACAACGGCGTGCTGGACCTCAGCTTCGACCTAGTTGAGGCGCCCAAAGACGACGGAGTCGAAGCCCAGGTCAGCTAAATTTTTTTCGGAGGATTCGAGATGGATAAGATCACACTCAGAGTAGCGGAGGCCCCGTCCAACCTAGTGGGCAGAGGCATCGCGGTCATCGACCCCAAGATCATAGCCGAGCAGGGGTGGCAGTCAGGGGAGGTTGTGGAGATCACCGGCTCCCAGAAGACCTACGCCAAGGTCTGGCCCGGCCAGACAGCTGAGTACGGCAGGGGCCTCATAAGGATCGACGGCCTCACCAGGAACAACGCCGGAGCCGGCATAGACGACAGGGTGACGGCCAGGAGAGTCGAGGCTAGGTCCGCCACACAGCTTACCCTCTACCCCACGGAGCCTCTGCGCATCGTGGGTGGAGAACGCTACCTCGCCCAGCTACTGGAGGGCAGGGTCGTCAGCCAGGGCACGGTCATCACCATCAACATCATGGGCCGCAGGGTGGACCTGGTGATCACCCAGGCTCAGCCCAGGGCCGACGCCGTCATAGTTAACCAGGGCACCCAGGTGGTGTTCACGGACAAGGCGCCCCGGCAGACCACGAGCAACATACCTAAGATCACCTACGAGGACATAGGCGGCCTAGACAGGGAGATAGCTAAGGTCCGTGAGATGATAGAGCTGCCCCTGAAGCACCCGGAGCTCTTCGAGCGCCTAGGGGTGGAGGCCCCCAAGGGAGTGCTGCTGCATGGCCCGCCGGGCACAGGCAAGACTCTGCTAGCCAAGGCGGTGGCCAACGAGACCAACGCCAGCTTCTAACACATCGGCGGACCCGAGATCATGAGCAAGTTCTACGGCGAGTCCGAGGAGCGGCTCAGGGAGATATTCAAGGAGGCCCAGGAGAACGCCCCCAGCATCATCTTCATCGACGAGATCGATAGCATAGCGCCGAAACGTGAGGAGGTCTCGGGTGACGTGGAGAAGCGCATCGTCAGCCAGCTCCTCACCATCATGGACGGCCTGGAGAGTCGCGGCAAGATCGTGGTCATCGGCGCAACCAACAGGGTCAACGCCCTGGACCCCGCCCTCAGACGGCCCGGCCGCTTCGACAGAGAGATCGAGATAGGGCTACCCGACAGGAAAGGTAGGCTACAGGTGCTCCACATCCACACCAGGGGTATGCCCCTATCAGATGACGTGAAGCTGGAGGCTATCGCGGACAGAACCCACGGCTTCGTGGGCGCGGACCTGGAGGCAGTGGCCAAGGAGGCCGCCATGGGTGCCCTGCGGCGGGTGCTCCCCGAGATCAACCTGGAGGAGAGCAGCGTCCCAGCCGAGATACTGGACAAGATAGACGTGACAATGAAGGACTTCTGGGACGCCCTCCGCGAGGTGCCGCCAAGCATCATGCGTGAGGTCCTGGTGGAGAACCCCAACGTGAGGTGGAGCGACGTGGGTGGCCTAGACGATGCCAAGCAGGAGCTGAAGGAGGCCATAGAGTGGCCGCTGAAGTACCGTGATGTCTTCGAGTACGCGGACGTGAAGCCTCCGAAGGGCATCATGCTGTACGGGCCCCCGGGCACCGGCAAGACCCTCATCGCGAAGGCTGTGGCCACGGAGAGTGAGGTGAACTTCATCAGCGTCAAGGGCCCCGAGCTGCTCAGCAAGTGGGTGGGGGAGTCGGAGCGCGGCGTCAGGGAGGTGTTCAGGAAGGCGCGTCAGGCTGCCCCCTGCATAATCTTCTTCGACGAGATCGACAGCATCGTGCCTACGAGAGGCAGGGACCTGGGCACCAACGTCACTGAGCGCGTCGTCAGCCAGATACTAACAGAGCTGGACGGCCTGGACGCCCTCAAGGACGTGGTGGTCATCGCGGCGACCAACCGCCCCGACATGGTGGACCCCTCCCTCATGAGGCCCGGCAGGATCGACAGGATGCTCTACATCCCCAACCCCGACTTGGAGGCCAGGAAAACCATCATAAGGATACACACCAAGGGCAAGCCTCTGAGCCCAGAGCTGGACCTGGACAAGCTGGCCGAGACCATGGAGGGCTACAACGGCGCCGATATCGCGGCAACGTGTAGCGCCGCCAGCATGGCCGCAGTCAACGAGCACCTAGCCAAGTACAGCGACCCCAAGGAGGCCGCGAAGCACAAGGATGAGCTGACCGTAACCATGGACCACTTCCGGCGGGCCTTCGAGAAGGTGAAGACGAGCAGCTACCAGAGCGCCACCATATACTGGGACGGCCAGAAGACCAGTAACGTCGTGTAGGCTAGGAGTTCAATTCCCAGCACCTTTTTTCTCCGAAAAAGTATCCAAGATACACTGAGATAGGTATATTAAGAGTCTCGCTGTCGATCTAGCCGGTGTTCAACATGCCGATGAGACAGCCTATAGTATGCATGCTCGGCCACGTGGACACGGGTAAGACCAGCCTCCTGGACAAGATCAGGGGCACAGCCGTCCAGCTTCGGGAGGCTGGGGGCCTCACCCAGCAGATCGGCGCCAGCTTCTTCCCATTAGACACCCTCGTAGCCATTACCCAGCAGCTTGTGAAGAACTTCAAGGTAAACATCAAGGTGCCTGGGCTGCTCGTCGTGGACACCCCCGGCCACGAGGCCTTCGCCAACCTCCGCAGCAGAGGCGGCAGCGTAGCCGACATAGCCATACTGGTGGTGGACGTGATGCACGGCTTCGAGAACCAGACCTTCGAGAGCCTCAACATCCTCAGGTCCAGGAAGGTGCCGTTCATCGTGGCTGCCAACAAGATAGACAGGATCGACGGCTGGAGGTCTACGGCGAACGCGCCCTTTCTAGAGTCATACAAGAACCAAAACGAGTGGGTTCAACGGGACCTGGACGACAGGGTATACAACATGATGGGCACCCTCAGCAGGGAGAGCTTCAGCAGCGACCGCTTCGACAGGGTCCGGGACTTCACCAAGAACGTCGCCATAGTACCCGTGAGTGCGAAGACGGGGGAGGGCATAGGCGAGCTACTGGCCGTCCTCATCGGCCTGACCCAGCAGTTCCTGGAGACGAAGCTCCAGGTAACGGAGGGCCCCGCCATAGGCACGGTGCTGGAGGTACGAGAAGAGGTGGGCCTAGGCGTCACCCTGAACGCAATCATCTACGACGGAGTCCTGCACTCGGACGACACCATTGTGATAGGCGGCAAGGAGGGCCCCATAGTCACAAGGATCAGGGCCATACTTGTCCCCCAGCCCCTGGACGAGATAAGAGACCCCCGTAAGAAGTTTAACAACATCTCTGAGGCGCCTGCCGCCGCAGGCATCAAGATCGCGGCCCCCAACATAGACGAGGCCATCCCCGGGTCGCCCCTCATCGCCGTTGGCGGCGACATGACGGAGGAGAGGGCCGTCGAGGAGGTGGCCTCGGAGTTGCAGCGCCTTAAGATCCAGACCGACCACTCCGGCATCGTACTGAAGACGGACACCCTGGGCAGCCTGGAGGCCATCGTGGAGAGCCTGAAGCAGAAAGGCGTCCCAATAAGGTTGGCTGATATCGGCGACGTGAGCCGCAGGGACGTATTGGAGGCGCTCAGCGTCAAGCATGAGGAGCCCCTCTACGGGGCCGTCCTAGCCTTCAACGTGAAGCCCCTGCCAGACGCGGAGCAGGAAGCCCAAGACAACAAGATACCCATCTTCTGGAACGACATCATCTACAACCTCATGGACGAGTACATCAGGTGGATGGAGACAGAGAGGGAGGCTAAGGCTAGGAAAGAGTTCGACCCCCTGATGAAGCCGGGTAAGATCGAGGTCATGGAGGGCTACATCTTCCGCAGAGCCAAGCCCGCCATATTCGGCGCCAAGGTCCTAGCGGGCCAGATCACCCCCAACGTCAACATGATCAACGCCCAAGGTGAGAAACTGGGAAGGATCAGCCAGATCCAGGACAGCGGCCAAGCCATTTCCAGGGCCGAAGCGGGCAAGGAGGTGGCCGTGGCCATGCCTCAGCCCATCGTAGGTAGACATATAAAAGAGCATGATGTGCTGTATGTGGACATTCCAGAGCATGACGCCAAGCTGCTACGCACCAAGTTCGCGGGCAGGCTCACCGAGACCGAGCTCAAGGCCCTCATGGAGCTGGTGGAGCAGAAGCGTAAGGCAGACATCCTCTGGGCAGTGTAGGAGAATACAAAGAAATGCCGATACTCATCGTCTCGGACCCCGCCGCAGGAACAAGCCAGAGGGTGGAGATAGACGACGCTAGGTTGGGCCCACTCGTGGGAACAAGGATAGGGCAAACAATCGACGGAACCCTCGCGGGGATGCAGGGATACAAGCTCAAGTTCACTGGTGGAACCGACAAGGACGGTGTACCCATGCGCCCAGACGTCCATGGAAGCGCCAAGGCCAGGATCGTACTAAGCGGAGGCGTGGGCTACAAGCCCAAGAACAAGGGAGAGCAGAAGCGGAAGCTAGTCCGGGGCAACACCGTCAGCCAGACGACAACCTTCCTCAATTTCGTTGTCGTTGAGGCCCCCAAGAGTCGGAAGAAGAAGGAGGCAAAGGCTGAGGCCGAAGCCCCGACCGAGGAGAAGCCTGCCCAGGAGTAGGGCCCAAACCATTCTTCTGAACCTTTGCCTGCCAGTAGGCGTCTGAAGTCTTCCTCTACATCAAGTATTCTGAGGTTATCGTCACACCCGGTCCGAGTCTTACTCTAAAGCGTTACATCAGCACCCGGAAGCCAGTCTCATCGGCTAGGCATCTTCAGTACGCGCCCAACGAATAAAGGGGGTAACAGGCTCGGTTAACCTTCACTGAGTGAGGCTAGCTCACTCTGGGTAATGGATCTTGTAGACGAGGACGTAGCCGTTAGGCGAGGCATAGGCCTGTGTGAAGTACTGTGGGTCGGCCGCGTGGTACATCAGCCGCGCCACCGTGGACTGGTAGAACCGCTCCGTCTCGGTCACAGGGTACTTTGAGTAGTCGTAGAAGTCGGTCATGTTGAATCCCCCTATCAGCACCATCTGGGGCCACTTGCTGTTGTCTCCGAAGGGCCACTCCTGCGCCGGGTTGTTGGGGTTGAAGGTCACGAAGACCACTATATAGTCGGCGCCGTACAGCTTCAGCAGCTGTATGGACTCGTTCTGCGGCCTCATCATGATGTTGGCTATGTTCTTGATCTGGTTCTCGCTCTGGGTTGCCCCGTCAGCCATGGTCGCCTTGCCCGCCATAGCCTCGATCCAGTACCCGTAGTCCCACCAGGAGCATATGACCTCATCGTCGCGCACGTTGTTCTTCATCCACTCCAGGGCCAGGGGCCAGTCCCTGGGGTACTCGCCGTCGAACATGTATGGGATGCCGCTGTTGGCCAAGCTGGTTGGCTGGTCGGCCGAGGTTATACCCATCCATATGTTGGGTGTCAGGCTGAGCGTCACGAGGGCGATGAACGCGATGCCCAGCGTACGATTGACGCCGAACGCCTCCTTCCGCCTCTTCTTGCCGCGGCTCTCCTCCTCCACAACAGAGGCGCTGATGAAGGGCTTAGCTATCTCCACGAGGCCGTATGCGCCCATTACGCAAGCCGGCGCCGCGAGGACCTGGCTGAGCCTAGCCATGACGCCGGCGAAGTAGAGAGCCGAAACGAAGAAGACTACGCCGTATATGTTCTTATCGTTCTGGTTCTTAACGCTGAAGTAGGCGCCGGCAACGGCCAGTATTGTGATGGTACCGAAGTCCTGGAACAGGCTGGCCCATGCTATCACCTTGTTCTCGGCGACTGACTGGTACAGGGCGTTCTCCACGGACGTGAAGGGGTTCAGAACCTTCAGGAACTTGTAGGTGATCGGGATATCGATCCCCACCACGGGTAGCAGGTAAAGGCCCACTACCCCGACTAGTATCAGGGCCCCCGCCGCGTTGGCCACCAGTTTGACGTCTATCTTGTCCCTCACGAACAGGTACACCAGCATCAGGGGTACGAGCCCGAAGGTCGCCAGGTGGTCGAGGGACATTAACGCGTTTGAGCCGAGCCTGGGGACCATGAACTCTATGAGGTAGCCAAGCCCGATGGTGAGGCTGTATGATATCAGGTGCCTCAGCTGGAACCGTCCTGAGTAGAGCATGATGAGCATGTAGAGGGCTAGCAGCCCCGTCATGTATCTGGCTGCCCCCCAGGAAGCGTACATGTACCCCAGGGACAGCCCTGAGAGCACACCGTACACTACGCGGCGCTCAATGGGACTCGCTTCGTCTATTGACTTGAGGAAGAAGAGACCTATGGCAACCATAGAGAATATACCTATAGTCT
>DASWLJ010000044.1:0-15953 GCA_036396185.1 Bathyarchaeia archaeon
GATGGTTCTGAGGGGCCCCGGGGAGCGCTACGTCGAGGGCTCCAGGTGGACCCTGGCGGACGGGCGCGGCTTAGCCGAGGTGGAGCTCATGAAGGGCTCGGCGTCCATCAAGCCCTCCACCCTCTACATCGAGAACCTTGAGGTTAAGCCCGAGGCGAGGGGCGTGGGCCACGGCGCTGCTCTGTTCCTGCTGGTTCAGCGTTTCGCGTACAACGTCGGGGCGAGGTGGATACAGATAGACTCCGAGCGGGACGCCGTGGGCTTCTGGCTGAGGATGGGCTTCGAGGAGACCGGCGCCAGCTTCTACGGCGGCAAGGTCTCCATGAGCAAACGGGTCCCAGAGCCGTAGAGGCGCGGGTTCCTAGGGGACGCCCTCACCGGTGGCCGCTAGAAGCGTTTAGAGGACAGGAGGCTCATGGCCTCGGCCACCTTCTTGGCCGCCTCTCTGGGCAGCGGCAGAAGGGGCCTCCTGGGGGCGCCTGCGTCGTAGCCCATGTCGTTCAACGCGGCCTTTATGGCGGCTATCTGTGGGTAGTCCAGCACAAGGACCTTGTTCACGTAGCTGGCCTTCCGCTGTCCCTCGCCTGCGGCATCCACGTCGCCTTCCCTCCAACTCTTGTAGAGATTGACGCTTATCAGCGGTATGGCGTTGGCGACGGCTATGATCGCTCCCTTTCCCCCAAGGTTGAGTGTGGGCAGCACCATGTCTGCTGAGCCTGAGAGGCAGCTGATCTTGTCGCCGCAGAGGCGGATGACCTCCGCCATGGTGCCTGGGTTGCCGCTGCTGTCCTTCATTGCGACGAGGCCGCTGCACTCCTCGGCTATTGTCGCCACGGTCTTGGGTTCGACGCTGTATCCCGTGAACTTGGGCACGTTGTAGAGGATCACGGGCAGGTCCACTGCGTCGATCACGTCCACGAAGTACTGCGCGGTCTCTTCGCGGGTCGGCTTGTAGAAGAACGGCGTGGTTATCAGGGCGGCCTCGGCGCCGGCGTCCAGCGCGTCCTGCGTCAACTCGATGGTCTCCCGTGTGCTCAGGGCGGCGGTCCCAGCGAACACCTTACACTTCCCCGGAACCCTTTCGATGGCGTAGTCGATGATTCTTCTCTTCTCCTCCCTCGTCATGTAGAGGGCCTCCCCGGTGCTGGCGTTCACGACGAGCCCGGACACGCCAGCCCCGGCCCAGAAGTCGATGAGCTTCCCGAGGGCGTCGAACATTATGTCGCCCTTCTCGTCGAAGGGGGTTATGCTGGGAACGTAGATTCCTTCAGGCTTCAACCTAGGTCACCCTTGAAACGTCGTACATAGTTAAGAGCATATACTTTTAATGCGCGGTAAGCTCCCCCTCAGTCAAATGAAGGCTTCCCCCAGCCACCCCCCCGGGGTCCCGGTCAGCGTCAAGTACCCCGCGATGCCCGTGTACGAGTTCTGGGCGAACAGCGCACGCAAGTTCCCACAAAGGGCCGCGGTCATCTACTACGGGGCCAGGCACACGTACGCGGAGCTATGGGGCCAGGCCAGGTGCTTCGCCTACAACCTGAGGGGGCTGGGCGTGGCGAGGGGGGACAGGGCCGGGGTGCTGCTGCCCAACACACCCCAGTTCATCGTCGCGTACTACGCGGTCCAGCTCGTGGGGGGCGTGACCGTGGCCATCAACCCCCTCATGCCCACCCCTGAGGTGGAGAGGGAGCTCAAGGAGACGGGGTGCAGGGTCCTGGTGATACTGGACAGGCTTCTGGACAAGCTCCCCGGCGAGGCCCCTGAGACGGTCATCGTGGCGGAGGCGGCCTATTATGCGCCCATAAATCTAAGGCTGCTTTCGAGGCTGAGGCACAGGGGGATCAGGCGCCCCCGAGGCGCTCTGCGGTTCGAGGACCTGGTCGACGGCCTCGGCCTGGAGGAGTATGCACGGGTCGACGCCGAGGAGGACGTGGCGGTCATCGTGTTCACCAGCGGCACAACGGGTGAGCCTAAGGGGGTCATGCTCACCCACTACGGCCTGGTGGCCAACGCCTTGCAGTCCTACCACTGGCTCAGGGGCTGGGGGTACAGCGCCAAGCCCCAGGCGGCTGGGTGGCCCATCATACTGTGCGCCATGCCTTTCTTCCACAGCTACGGCTTGGTCACTCTGAACGAGGCCGTCAGCTTCGGCTGCACCATGGTGCTGCTCCCGAACCCCACGGCCGAGGAAATCATGAAGGCCACCGACAGGTACAGGGTGACCCACTTCCCGCTGATACCCCGCCTCATCAAAGACATACTTAATCACCCGGACCTGGGCAAGTACGACCTCACAAGCCTCACAACGTGCGCGTCGGGGGGCGCAGCCATCCCCGCGGAGCACATGATGGCCTTCGAGAAGGTCGCTGGGGCCAGGATGTACCAGGGCTACGGCCTGACGGAGGCGGGGCCCAGCGTGTGCGCCACCCCCATAGAGGGTGAACCCAACTACGGGAGCGCTGGCCTCCCGTACCCGGACACGGAGGTCCGGGTGGTGGACCTTCAGCTCGGGGAGCCGGAAGTGGAGCCTGGTAAGGTGGGCGAGATCGTGGTGAGGGGCCCACAGCTCATGAAGGGCTACTGGAACAACCCCGAGGCCACAGCGGAGGCCATACGCGGCGGGTGGCTGTACACCGGGGACATCGGCTACATGGACGGGGCGGGGTACCTGTATATCGTGGGGAGGAAACGGGACCGCATCCTTGCCGGAGGCCACACGGTGTGGCCCACAATGGTGGAGGACGCCCTACAGTCTCACCGTGCCGTGGAGCTTGCCGTGGCCTTCGGAGTGCCTGACCCCTTGAGGTGCTCCACGGACATCAGGGCCATGGTTAAGCTGAAGGACGGCTACTCGGCTTCGCCGCAGCTGGAGGAGGAGCTGCTCACGATCTGCAGGCAGAGGCTGAAGGAGTACGAGGTGCCCACAGGGGTCACGTTCAGGGACACGATGCCTGTCACGTTGATGGGGAAGGTGGACAGGAAGGCCCTCCTGGCGGAGATAGAAGAGAAGATAAGGGAACTAACGGAGAAGGGAGAGGCCCCCGAGGGGCTCCGCTAGTCGGAGAACTTCGCGGCGGCCCCCGGCGGCTGATCCAGTAACCCGAATATGAAGCGGCCCAGGTCCTCAAGGCTCACTGACTTCCTCTTACGTATCGATCCGTAGGAGATCATGTTCAGCTCACGGAGAATCCTTGCGTTCAGCTTCAGCGTTGACAGGGGTACCCCGTGATCCTCCGACAGCTGCTTAAGCAGGCTCGTGAGTGACTGGTTGCGGTCAGCCACGGCCTTGAGGACTAGAACCTGGTTATCGTTAAGGGTGCGTAGGATCAATCTGCGGAGGTCTTGGGCTCCGCCGTCTGATATTGGAGGTGATGCACATCCATCACTAGGGCTTATCCCGGGCCCCAGCCTTTTTAAATGTGTTGGGCAGATGAACCTGTCCCCCGACAGAATCGAAAAAGGTTATCATATGCCTCCGTTTACCTGAGTTATCACTATGGGATCAGTGAGACAATGAACACGCCACGGAACAGGACAGCCAAGCTCATGGGGACGTCTATGCTGGGTGCGCTCGTCATAGTCTTCGACTACGCGTTGAAGTACTCGGGCCTCAAGATACCTTTCCCCTGGTACCCCGACCTCAAGTTCGACTTCACAGGCGTCCCCATAGTTCTCAGCCTCCTCATGTATGGGCCAGACTCCGCGCTGGTAACTTCGCTGGTGGCCGGCTTGGGCATCTTCGCGAGGAGCGGGAACCTGCTGTCCGCGGCCATCAAGTCCGTGGCTGAGCTCTCCACTATAGCGGGCCTCTACCTGGGCCTGAGGGCCACCGCTACAAGGGTGCTTGACGGCAGATGGATCGCAGTCTCGACATGTGTCTCGGTGGCTACCAGGGTCGCTGTTATGACCCTGACAAACCTGTACGTGCTGCCCAACTTCTACGGGGTCCCCGTTGAGGCGACCATTGGGCTGCTGCCGCTGATAGCCGCCTTCAACGTCGTGCAGGGAGCCGTGACGGCTGGGCTCGGAGTCTTCCTCGATAGGGCCGTCAGGAAGAGGCTGCCCGCCTGACGCTGCGCCGTGGATGGTTTTAAAACCTCGTCGCCGTCATTCATGCTTGACCAGAGTTGAAGGAAACCGCTTTTCAGTGGGTCGACGAGAACGAGAAGAACATCATAGAGTGGAGCGACAAGGTCTGGGGGTTCGCGGAGCTGGGCCTCCTGGAGTACAAGACCAGCAAGTACCTCTCGGACGTCGCGGAGAAGCATGGGTTCAAGCTTGATAGGGGCGTCGCCGACATGCCCACCGCCTTCGTGGCGTCGTGGAGCAACGGCAAGGGCCCGACGATCGGCATCCTGGGCGAGCTGGACGCCCTCGCAGGCATCAGCCAGAAGGCCGTCCCGTGGAAGGAGCCCATCAAGGAGGGGGCTCCCGGCCACGGCTGCGGCCACAACATCTACGGCTCGGGCGCAGTGGCCGCGGGAATCGCCCTGAAGACCGCCATGGAGGAGCACAAGGTCAAGGGCACCGTCAAGGTGTACGGGTGCCCCGCCGAGGAGACCCTCGTCGGAAAGGTGTGGATGGTCCGCCACGGCCTCTTCAAAGGCGTGGACGCCGTCCTGGCCCACCACCCGGGCAGCTCCAACACCGCCGGCACAGGCAGCAGCAACGCCATGAACAGCTTCAAGGTCCACTTCTACGGCCGCACCGCCCACAGCGCCGGGGACCCCGAGAACGGGATAAGCGCCCTGGACGCCGTGGAGCTCATGAGCAACGGCGTCAACTTCATGCGGGAGCACATCATCGAGAAGGCCCGCGTCCACTACATCCACGAGTCGTGCGGAGGCCAGCCCAACGTGGTCCCCGCCTACGCGCGGACCTGGTACTACAACAGGGCCCCCGAGCGCGCCCAGGTCGACGAGATCTATAACTGGATCATGGACATCGTCAAGGGAGCCGACCTCATGGCCAGGACCACCCACAAGGTCGAGTTCCTGACGGGCTGCTACAACACGATGCCCAACAAGGTGCTCGCGGAGCTCGTGGTGGGCCAGATGAGGGAGATAGGGGCGCCAAAGTTCAGCGAGGAGGACCTCAAGTTCGCGGACAAGATGGCCGAGACCATCAGCATAGACCAGAAGATGAACGGCCTCCAGAAGAGCAACAGGCCCGGCTGGGAGAAGCTCCGGGACGTCCACTTCGACGAGCGCATCCTGGACGACTACAGGGCGGGCATGGTGGGCGCCGGAAGCAGCGACGTGAGCGACGTGAGCTGGGTGGTCCCCACGATCGAGTACGGCACGACGTGCAGCATGCTGGGCACGCCGGGCCACAGCTGGCAGTTCGTAGCCCAGAACGGGATGAGCATAGGCCACAAGGGGCTCATCTTCAGCACCAAGGTCCACGCCGCGTGCGCCCTGGAGCTCCTCACCAAGCCGGTGCTCATGAAGAAGGTGAAGGACGAGTGGGTGGAGAGGCTCGCGGGACGCGAGTACAAGCCGCCCATCCCGCTGGACCTGAAGCCGCCGCTGGACCAGCTGAAGAACGCGTGACGGCCCCGACACCCTCTTTCAAGGTTAAATCCTACAAACTCTTTTTAACAAACTCTCAGAGATTAGCCTCAGATAGATGTACGGCTACGCGCTGCCCGCGACCATCATCCTCGTCGGGCTGGTCAACCACTACATTTTCCAGTCATTCTACGGAAAGGAGTTCCGAGGACGCTTCGCGAAGGCCCAGGGCGAACTTAGGGACAGGATGCTGCAGGCCAACAGGGAGATGGAGGAGAGATTCAGGGGCAGCATCGAGGCCGGTGAGGAGCCCACGGAGGTCATCCAGTTCGGGGACCTGTGGAGGAAGAGGCTGGCGGTCCTCAACACCTTGAACGCCGAGCGCGAGAAGATGGACGGCCACATCACGTTCATCTACTACATGCTCATATTCGGGCTGCTCAACGCCTTTCTGTACTTCGTCTACCCTGAGGCCCTCGCGGCGGCGGCCGGCCTCAGCGTCACTGCCGCGACCATAGGCTGGTGCTTCACTCTGTTCGCGTCCGCCCTGCTCATCCTGTACCAGACATCCTTCAGGAGACTGGACATGTCCCTCAGGGAGACGGAGCGGGGTCTGGCTAAGACACCGTAGATTTTTATTGTCAGAGCCGGACATTCAACTAACGTGCTGGAGCCCCACATACTGATTCTGCTGGCAGTGGTGATGTCCGTCAGCCACGCCCTCATCTTCAGGTTCACCTTCGACGACGGGTTCGAGCAGAGGTTCAACTCGTACAGGGAGGCCCAGAAGGGGACCATGGTGAAGGAGAACCAGGAGTTCGTCCAAACCATGAAGGGCATCATCGACCTGGACCCGGAGGCCGTGGAGGTGATGGGCTTCGGCGAGAAGTGGAAGCAGAGGCTGCTCGGCATCGACGAGATGAAGGGCCAGAGGGGCAGGCTGGAGAAGAAGGTCCACGTGGTCTACTACTTCACCTTCGTGTCCGTCGTCTTCTCGGGCGGGGGCCTGGTCTTCAAGGAGGGGCTGATGCTCCCCCTGGGTTACACCCTGTACTTCACCAGCTTCAGCTGGTGGATCCTAGTGGGCGGCCTCCTCGCGGTGCTGTACCTGCTGCTTGAGTACCAGCTAATCGAGAGGAAGCTCACCAGGATCAAGAGGACGCCGGATGAGCGGGGCGTACGCATACCCTCAGGTGGCAGCGTGTTCGGCTCCCTGATGGGCCGGCTGGGCTCCCTGCTCAGGGGCAGGGGCTAGAAGTAGGCCCTGTCCTTGTACATGAACTGCCTCTCGTAGAGCTCCCTCACCTTGCCCAGGGTGTCGGCGTCGCCCGGCGCCTTGTCCTCCCTTATCCGGGTTATCCGGGCGAACCTGAGGGCGTACCCGCTCCTGTAGTGAGGGCTCCTCTGTATCTCGTTGAAGGCCACCTCCACCACAAGCTCGGGCCGCACGTGGACGGTGTACTCTGACTCGCTCGTCTTGAGGCCCTGCAGCCTCTCGGTCATCCACCTGAACTCGTCGTCGGTGAGCCCCTTGAAGGTCTTCCCGATGACCATGGCCTCGGCGCCCTCCCACACAGCCAGGTGGTAGTTGCTCAGCCAGCCCCTCCTCCTCCCCGAGCCCCACTCGGCGGCAGCCACGACCACGTCCAGCGTCTCGGCGGCCTTGATCTTGAGCCACGCCTTGCCCCTGGAGCCCGGCGTGTATGCGCCGTCCAGGCGCTTGGCCATCAGGCCCTCATGGCCCTCGGCCAGCGCCTCGCCCAGCATCCTCTCGGCCTCCAGGGGGTCGGACGTGACAAGCCTCCTAGCTAATAGCTCGGGAGGCGCCACGCTCTCAAGGGTCTCCCAGCGTCGGCTGTAGGGCTCGTCGATGAGCAGCCCGTCGCCCATGAGCAGGACGTCGAACAGGTGGAGCCTCAGGGGCACCTTGTCCACCATCTCGCTTACGTCGGTTACGCGGGTGAACCTCCTCATCAGGTCCTGGAAGGGGAGGGGCCTCTGGTTCTCGCCCACCGCCACCACCTCGCCCTCCAGCACCGCATCGCCGCCGCCCACGCGCTCCTTGATCAGCTCAACTATGTCCGGGAGGCTTACCGTCACGTCCGAGAGCCTCCTGCTGAATATCCTGACCTCGTCGTCCTGTCGATGGATCTGTATCCGCGCCCCGTCGTACTTGTACTCGAAGGCGGTCTCCCCGCCGTGCTCCAGCAGGGCTTCCCGCGTGTCCTCGGCTGTGTTGGCCAGCATGGGCTTGAGCGGCACGAACAGGGTCGCCTCCAGAGACCTCAGCCCGGCTTCGCCCCCGGCCAACGCGACCTCTGCAATCCGCCCGATGTCGCCTGTCATCATGAGGGCCCTCCTCACCACCCCGAGGGGCGCGCCGGATGCCTCCGCTATGGCCTCCATCATCACGCCCTCGTTGACGCCTATCCGCATCTCGCCGAAGATTATGCGTATGAGTACGTCGGCCTCCCTGCGGTCGGCCGATGTGAGAAGCCCCTCTATGAGCTGCTCCTTGAGCCTCCGCGAGCCCTGGCCCGACCTCTGGGCCACGTCCGAGAGGGTGCCGTGGACCTGCAGTACCGTGAGGCGCTCCCTGAACAGGGTGGTCTGGCCGCCTCCGTCGAGCACCCGCTTCACGGTCTTCCACCCCACGTCCAGGCTCCTGGGGTCGAACTCGGGGAATATGGAGCCCACAAGCAGCAGCACGGCTGGTCCCACCTCCCCGGGCTCGACGCCTCTCAGGAACCCCGAGATGAGCGCGGTCTTCTCCTTACGGGCGGCGGTGGACTCAAGGCTGACAGCAAGGTCGGCCAGCCTCCTGAAGGGCGTCGCGGTCACCTATGCTCCCCCAGGTAGTCGCTGAGGCTGCGCTGTCTGCCCGCCGCCTTCATCCTGTCGATGAGGGTCTCTACGCGGTCCGGGGAGAAGCTGCGTTCGCCGCACAGGAACGCTCTCAGCTCCTCAGCCCTCAGCTGCCCCGGGTTTATGGTGTAGTCTTTGTCCACGTCGGGTTCGAGGAATATCTGTCTCACATCCTCGTAGCCTGGGGCGAGCCTCTCCCTCACGTCGGCGGGCAGAGCCTCTAAGGAGCCGTGTTGCCTCATCAGCTTCAGGGCGGTCTTGGGGCCGACGCCTTTGATGCCCTCGTTGAAGTCTGTGCCCACGAGTATGGCGAGGTCGATGAGCTGCTCACGCGTGATCCCGAGCTTAGCCAGCAGCGCCCCGAGCTCTATCAGCTCGGGCTCCAGCTTCCTCGCCCTGCCCTTGCTTGGGAGCCACTCCTCTCCGCCGATGGTCAGGTACCTCACGAGCCGGGGAGCCCCGAAGAGGAGGGAGTCGTAGTCCCTGCTGTTGGACGCCCACACGTCGCCCCGCATGGCCATGTAGGCTGCCTGGGCCTCCCCCTCCCCGGGCGCCTGAACCCAGGGTATGCCGAGGAGGCCCAGGAGCCTCTTGGCGTCGTCCAGGGCGCCGCGTGTGAGCCTCCCCGTCATCACAGCCTTGGAGTACGCCTCAGCCATGTCGCCTCGGCTGACCGCCTCCTCGTACTCCCTCTCGGCCTTGCTGCGGGCCTGCCGCCGCTTCTCCACCTCCCTAGCCTTGAGGCTGGGCGGCTTACCGTCGAAGACGAACACGAGCCTCATTCCGTAGTCTGAGATGAGCTTGGTGGTCCTGAAGGCGAGGCCTACAAGGTGGCTCGTTACGTGGCCCTCGCTGTCCATTAGGGGCGTCCCATCCCTGGTCCTGATGAGGGCCAGGAACTGGTGGAGCACGTTGAAGCCGTCCACGGCGAAGCTCCTGCCCTTGAGGTCGTCAAGTGTGAGTGTCTTCTTCTCTATGATGGGGGTTAGGGGGACGCCCAACTAGACCGATCTCTGATGAGGCTGCGAGGGTAAAAAGGGGTTGCCCTAGAGGGCATTCAGTGCCAAGTGGTACAGGACGCCTACGACGTACAGGGCCACGCTGGACGGGGCGAGGTACCTTATGACCTTGTTGAGGTCCGACTTGAAGTAGCTGTTGCTCAGCACAAGGCAAAGGTGTATCGGGGACGCGAGGTAGGCACAGGTGAGGCCTAGGAATATGATGCTCGTGAGGTGGATGTTGGGCTCCCCGAACAGAGGTAGCAGGAGGGGGAAGCTGATGCCCACCCCCATCGCGGGAGAACCAGATATGGCGCCTATGAGCAGAGGTATTACTATGATTATGGCGAGCAGCGGCACCCCCGAGCCCAGTATGGACTCGAAGATGCTTATGACGCTCCCCGACGCTAAGATTATGTCTCGCAGGTACAACATGGACACCACCGAGAGGACGACCTCCCACCCCACGCCCTTGACGAAGGACTCCACATACTTGCCGGGCGGAGCCTTACCGAGAAGCAGAGTCAACAAGATGCCGGCGCTGAGCCCGATCCAGGCGTCGACGCCGACTATGGTGAGGGCCACGGAGACGAGTATGGGTACGACGCCCTTCACGTTGCTGAAGGTCAGGGGGCTCTTCTCCCCGTCAGCCATCTTACGCTTGATGAAGCCCCTGCTGGCGGTGAACCCTATCGCCACCATGACGAAGAATAGGGGGAACTGGACTGTCAGCCACTCGCCGACGCTGTACCCGGCCAGCGTCACCGCCATGATGGTGCTGGACGATATGGGGTTGGTCCAGTACAGCAGGTGCCTGAACCACACGTTGTAGTAGGTCTTGTGCTCAGGCTGTAGACCCAGCTTGTTGGCCTCAGGGTCTATGAAGGGCGCCGACATAAGTGCGCCCCCCGGCATGCTGAGGAACCCGAAGAGGGCGGGTATGGTGGCGAGGAGCACGTTGCTGGGGAGCCTCCCGCTTAGGGCGTCTACGAACCGCACCATGAGGCCCGTCTCCTTGAGGGCGTAGCCCAGGACAGTGATAAGGGCTACGGCGGCGCACAGTGTCCAGGTGGCCGGATCGGACACGGTCTTCAGCAGAACCTCGAATATGATGGTGAAGGGCTTCCCCGAGGTCAGGCCGATTATGACCGCGGCCACGGCGATCGAGGCGTAGAACTCAACGTCCCTGGCTCTGAGCAGGAATATCACCGCGAATGCCACGATGAGCCCCACAACCTCTAACATGTGTTCAGCCTGCTTCTCAAGGCGTACACCCGACGGTATATAAACACTGAGAAAAACGCCGTTAAAGTTCAATGGAGACCAGAGATTCGATGTAACATTTAATCGGTTAAATGTTTATTAACATGGTTTAACCAGTTAAACTACGGTGCAACAGGCTTGACGTTAAGACTCAAAGTGGGCAAGAAAGGCGTCGTTATACTACCAAAAGCGATACGAGAGAGCGTTGGAATCGAGGAGGGAGACAACGTCATAGTTGAGTTAGGCGACGGAATAACGTTGAAGCCCGAGAGGAGGTTTGACCTTGAACGGCTCAGGGCTGCCTTCAGGGAGCACGACGAGAGGCTCGCTAGGCTCAACACAAGCGAGCCGGAGCCCGGCGAGCTGGCCAAGATGTACCTCGAAGAGGAGTTCGAGGAATGCGAGCCTTCATAGACGCAAACCTGCTGATCTACCTGAACACGGTCCGGGAGCCCTCGCACCAGAGGCTGTACCGCTCATTCTACGAGGAGATAACGTCTCGTCACCGCTGCTTCACCAACGCCCTGGTGCTCGATGAGGTCCTGTACGTCTCGAAGAGGAAGTACGGTTTCGACTACAGGGATACGGCTGAGATGATCCATGCTCAGGTACTGCCCTTCGTGGAGGTCCTTCCCATCGGCCTACAGGAGTATGGTAGGATGACGGAGATACTTCAACGGGGAGGATTCAAGCCGTCTGATGCTCTCCACCTGTCGTCGATGCTGCTTAATGGTATTGATTTAATCGTGTCGGAGGATGCGGGCTTCGATGCATGGAGCGGTATTGAACGCGTCTGGTTGACTGGTTCTCGACGCTTAGGATGAGTGTAGGATCATAAGAAAAACGGTGCTTGGACCGTTGCACGCCTATGCAGGAAGACAACTCCGATGAGAATCCCTGACACCACAGACATGATCGGGAAACCCGGAATACCAGCAGCCTTAACCGTTAGACTCACGGCGTCCTGAGCGGACTCATACCCGCTTCCCTCAACCGCCACGACGACCTCGTACTGCCCCTCCCGAACATCTGAAGTCTCGAGTTGCCCTTGGTAGTCCCCGCCCCCCACGTCAGCCAACTGGACAACGTAGTCGCCGATCGCGGCGGTTGCGGAGATGCCCGCGACGGGCGACGACTCCTCGTCCTCGACGTGAACCGATACTCCCAGCTTCTCGCCTTTGGTGACGGAGGACGATGACAGTTGAGCCGCCACCGTCAGCGATATCAGGTAGGGCTCCCTGCTGCCCGTGTCTATGTTCGTGTCCAGCAGGCTGAGGGTGCTGGTCGTGGTTATCGAGTACTCGTTATCGTTGTAGTAGAACTCGTAGTGGGAGACGATCCCTGTACCGCTCTGAACCGTTACGTCCCTCCACTCGGTCTTCAGAGGAGTGAACCCGGAAACGGAAGACGTTCTACCATGAAGTGAGAGGCTGTACTCTCCTTCGGTGAAGCTCTTCTCAGGAAGATGGCTTATCTCCTCCAAGAGGAAATCGATGAGCGTATCCCCGTCGCGATACAGGGGATAGATCACGATCTGCTCCGGCCCGCCACCGATCCTCCACGACAGGCCGTCGGTGGCCGCCACCCAGGAGTAGCTGTAGTACGGGAAATCGAGTATGATGGAGCTCCCGTGTTCGTCGAAGACCTTGAAGCTGTCGTGCTGCTCCCTGACCAGGACCTGGGAGCTGTCCTCCGTGAGCTCGACGATCTCCAGGGTGAAGCTGATGGTCTCCTCGGAGTGCGACATGCCCGTCCCCAGGGAGCCTGTGAAGGACTCCCTGCTCCACTGCCAGGTTACGGTGTCCCCCGGCCTTATGCCCCACACGCATCTTCCGGTGTAGCTTGAGGCGGGGGTCTCGGGGACCCCGTGGAGGTAGGGTGAGAACTTCTCGTAGAAGCCGGCTATGAACGAGTCCACGAGGGTGATGGTTGTCTGCCCGTGCCTGCCATAGGGGACGCGGGTGTCCTCCGCGTTCTCGTTGGAGAAGAAGAAGAGGAGGACGTTGCCCTCCTAGTATATTCTGGTGCCGTAGAGGAACCTCTTGAACATGGGGGCGTCATCCTCCCACTGCCTCTGGAAGCTGAACTCTGTCCTGGCTTCTTCTTCGGAGTCGAATACGTGTATCTCAGCGTAGACGGTGGAACCACTCTCAGCCTGAGAATATATCAGGAAATAGATTATGCTGGGCTCGGCGTCGCCCATCAAGTATTCCGAGGGCACCACACCCATGTCGTCCCAGAACTCGACGAACTCCTCGTAGGTTCCCTCCGTGACTGTGTCCAGCGTCCAGCCATCAACCGCCAAATCCTGGAAATCGATGACATCGACCAACCCGTAGGCGCCCATGAAAGCCAGGTTTGAGAATGCCAGTAAAAT
Source organism: Bathyarchaeia archaeon (assembly GCA_036396185.1). Lineage (GTDB taxonomy): Archaea > Thermoproteota > Bathyarchaeia > TCS64 > TCS64 > RBG-16-57-9. The sequence goes on from DASWLJ010000044.1 coordinate 13,014, forward strand.
AATCATCAGCATTCCTTTTCTGTTGTTCGACCTCATCCAGAACCCCTGTGACTCTTTTGCGCACTGTTGATATAAAATACGCGCCAGCCCGCGAGCGAAACGTCCCCATTCCACCCATCAGCGGCCACACCCCAAACAGCATCTGTATGATGGATATGTACCCATAAAACGCACCACGAATACCATCCAAAACCTGCACAGCGGAAAAGCCGACGACATACTAATGTCAACAAAATACACCGAAAAAGAGCCTCAAAATTCATATACCCATCACACAACCTCTAATACGGGGAGTTAGCGGGTAGAGAGATGAGCTTCACAGAAAAGATCGACGTGCTCGACCTCATCATAAACGTTCTCAACGAGCACGAGAAGAAGATGGACCTACTAGTCGAGCGCCTCGAACTCATAGTGGACATCCTCGAGGGCCACCCCGAGTTCAGCGAAGCCCTACACGAGCACGACGAGCAGGCCATCCCCGAGGAGCCCGTCGCCACGGTCCTCATAGTGGACGACGACGAGTTCCTGGCGGAGACCTTCAAGGTGATGCTGGAGGATGCAGGCTTCTACGTGGAGACGGCGAGCACGGGGAGCCAAGCGCTACTGAAGGCCAGCCAGATGGACTTCGATATGGCCATACTGGACCTGAAGCTACCCGACACCACCGGAAGCGAGCTGTCCAGGCGCCTCAAGGACAGGAACAGCGACATGAACGTGGTGCTGCTCACAGGCAACGCGGACATGCTGGAGAACATGGACCCAAGCCAGCTTGGCACAGACGAGGTGCTGCTGAAGCCCATCACCCCGGACGAGCTTCTGAAGATAACCGAGAAGCTGAAGAGTAAGGCGTAACTGGTTTCCTAACCAAATAAGGCTTTCAGCCTAGCTTCCAGGTTCGCCTTCGGCATGGCGCCCAGGGTCTTATCCGCCAGCTTACCGTCCTTGAAGTAGAGCAGCGTCGGTATGCTCATTATGCCGTAGCGCATGGGCACCGCCATGTTCTGGTCCACGTTAAGCTTACCGAAGGTGATGTCCGTCCTCTCCTCGGAGAGCTGGTCGACGATGGGGCTCAGCATCCTGCATGGCCCGCACCAGGCGGCCCAGCAGTCCACAACCACCTTAGGGTGACCCTTAACGAACTCGTCGAAGCTCTGGTCCGTCACTTCAACCGTTTTAGGCATACGTTGTCTGTAGATGGTTGCGGGCCACAAAATATAAAGGTATTTAAAGGTGTTCACCACCTTTGAACATAGGTATGAGCCTGAGGGAGATACAGAGCATACTCAACGCCCCAGAGATAGGGCCCGAGGAGCTGATCAAATGCGCCCTCGGCATCAAGACGACCGAGATCAGGGCCTACTGCGTCCTGGTCAACCAGGGCCCCGTCACAATACAGGACGCCACTGAGCGCCTGAGCAAGAGCAGGTCGACGGCGCAGCGCCTGCTGCAGAACCTTGTGGAGAAGGGCCTGGCATCCAGGGAGGAGGAGCTCATAGGGCTGGGGGGATACAAGTTCATCTACAGGGCCGTGCCGCCTGAGCGGCTCAAGGACTCCATCCGGGAGACCCTTGACAGGTGGCACGAGAGGATGCTGGGGGAGCTTGAGGGGCTCCCCGCGAAGATAGCGGAGATCGGCTGCAGGGCCTAGAGGGGGGCTCCTAGCACCTCGTCAGGTACCTGTCGTACTCCCAGGACGTGATCTTGGGCCTGCTCGCCGCCCACTCCACGCCCGTGAAGGTCAGGTAGTCGTCGTACTCCTTCCGTTTGAGCTCCACGAGGTTACCGTGGAGGTACTCGCCCAGGGCCTCCTTCATGAGGGCGTCCTCCTCGAAGCAGTCCACGGCCTCCCCCAGGTGCTCGGGGAGGACCTCCATTCCCCTCTTCTTGATGTCTTTGGGCGTGAGGTGGTAGATGTTCTCGCCCATGGGCTCGGGTGGCTCCGTCTTGTCCTTGACGCCCTCCAACCCGGCCTTCAGCAGCACCGTGGCGGCCAGGTACGGGTTACATGACGGGTCGGGGTGCCTGTACTCGATCCTGGTCACCTTGTTCTTCTCGCCTGGGGCCAGGGGGACGCGGACCAGGGCTGACCTGTTGGCGTAGCCCCAGCTCACGTAGACGGGGGCCTCGTAGTGGGGCACCAGCCGCTTGTAGCTGTTCACCAGGGGCGCGACCACGGCGCTCATGGCCCTCGCGTGCCTCAGGATGCCCCCAACGTAGTTCCTGGCCTTGTCTGAGATGCCGTGCTCTGCGTCGGGGTCCACGAATATGTTGCGGCCCGTCTCGTTCTCGATGATGCTCTGGTGCATGTGGCAGCCGCTGCCGTTGATGCCCCAGAAGGGCTTGGGCATGAACGTGGCCATGGTCTCATGCTTCTCGGCGATGGTCTTGACGGCGAGCTTGTACAGGATAACGTTATCCGCCGTCTTCAGGGCGTCGCTGTACCTGAAGTTGATCTCCTGCTGGCCCGTGGCGGCCTCGTGGTGGACCCTGTCGAGCATGAAGCCCGCGGCCTCCAGGACCATGAGGGTCTCCAGCTTCACGTCCTCGGTGGGGTCCAGGGGCGGTAGGTCGAAGTAGCCGCCCTTGCCGAATGGGGCAACGACGCCGCCCTGGTTGGTGACGTAGAAGTACTCCAGCTCGGGGCCCGTGTTGAATCCGTAGCCCTCCTTCTCCAGCTCGTCCACGGTCACCTTGAGGCGGCCCCTGGGGTCGCCTGCAAAGGGTGTGCCGTCTGGGTTGCTCACGTAGCAGAACATGAGGGCTATGCCGGGGGTCTCCCACATGGGCACCAGGAAGGTGGCCGGGTCGGGGTGTAGGTTGAGGTCGCTGCGGTTGATCTCCGCGTACCCGGGGACGCTGGAGCCGTCGAAGGCTACCCCGTGGGTCAGGGCGTCCCTGATGTTGTACTCGGGTATGAGCATGGCCCTTGGGCCGCCGAGG